>CALDQK010000704.1 GCA_937911525.1 uncultured bacterium | reverse complement strand
CCGGGTCCTGGCCGAGGGCCGCGAGCCGGCGCGCTTCCCGCTCAGCGCGGCGGAGCTGCGCGAGCGCGGGTTGGGCGAGCCCTTCGTGGACTACTTGCGGGGGAATCGGGGGCTCGTCAGGGACTGAGGGCGCAGCCCCCCGCTAGAGCAGCTTCTCGATCGCCTTGACCAGCTTGTCCGGCGCCGTGGTGGGCGCGAAGCGATCGACCACCTCGCCCTCGCGGTTGACGAGGAACTTGGTGAAGTTCCACTTGATCCCCTCGCTCCCCAGGAGCCCCGGCTTGGCCTCCTTGAGCGCCTTGTAGAGCGGGTGCGCGTCGTCGCCGTTGACGTCGATCTTGGCGAACATCGGAAAGCTGACCCCGTAGTTCTTCTGGCAGAAGGTCGCGATCTCCTCGTGGCTGCCGGGCTCCTGCTCGCCGAACTGGTTGCAGGGGAAGCCGAGCACGACCAGGCCGCGCTCGGCGTAGTCCTCGTGCAGCTTCTGCAGCCCCTCGTACTGCGGGGTCAGGCCGCAGGCGCTGGCGGTGTTGACGATCAGGAGCACCTTGCCCCGGTGCTCGCCGAGGGTCGTGTCCTGGCCGCTGAGGGTCTGGAGGGGAATGTCGTAGAGCTGGCTCACTAGTGCGCTCCGTTGAAGGGGTCCTGATCGGCCGGGACCTCGCGCTTGGCGCTGTCGACGACCGTGCCGTGAACGAGGATCTTGCTGCCGGCGGTGTGGAACACCAGGAAGAGCTGGCGGGTCTCGTCCATGTAGTAGCGGTGCACGGCCTTGCCGGGGGGCGGGTCCTGCTGGAGGTGCTGGCTGCTCTCCATCCAGGCGATCGACTCCTCCATCGTCATCCGCGCGCGCAGGTTCTCGAACATCTCGCCCTGGCTGACCCACTCGGCCGAGTCGGTCTGGACGTACTGGTGCGGCTCGATCACCTGGAACTGGCAGCGGCTCTGGTCGCGGACGGCGTTGGTGAAGGCGTCGATGTCGGGGATCGTGACGTCGGGCGCCTTGCTGATCGGCAGGGCCGAGAGGGGCCGCAGGGGCTCGCCCTTGCGCGGGTCGAACATCAGGAAGGGCTCGAGCTTGCCGCCCTTCTCGCGGTCGACCTGGATCAGCTTGTGGGCGTCGCCCTCGCGGGTCTCGGGCTGGGCGTAGGTGAAGCGGTCGACCGGCTCGCCCTGCACGTAGAGCTGCTCCTGCTTGAGCGCGCTCACGAGCACGAGCCCGCAGGGGTGGCGCAGGGCGCGGGTCAGGCTGACCTCGATCCCCTCCAGCCGGTTGCCGATCGCCCACAGGCAGGCGCCCTTGGCGACCGCCTTCTTGGCCTCCTCGCCGTCGAAGCGGACCTTGTCGGCGCCGACGCCGAAGTGCTCGGCCAGGAGCTCCTCGATCACGGGGCGCGCCGCGTGCGCGCCGTTGCCGGCCAGGAGCACGCGCCCCAACTCGACCTCGCCCGCCAGCCCGCGCACCGTGCGGATCAGCGCCTCGCCCCCGCGCCGGCGCACGTAGGCGTCGATGTCGTCGGCTCGCAGGGCGAGGCCGTCTTCGTTGTTGGGGGTCTTCGGGTCGCAGCGGCCCTTCTTGGTCAGCCACTCGACGATGTCGAGGTCGACGGGCTGGGCCGGCGCCCCGCTCAGGTCGAGGCGAGCGCGGGCCACGCCGCTGACCACGCCGCCGTCGGCCAGGGCCTGCTCGCGCTCGGCCCGCTCCCGGCACACCTCGCGCTTGAGTCGCTCGGCCTCCTCCCACAGCCAGCGGAAGAGCGCCTTGCGGAACTTGCGCCCCTTGCGCGGCGCGCCCTCGCTGATCGTGGGGCAGAACTGATCGACCGCCTCGCGCAGCTCCGGCGAGAGGGGGTTGGTCCCCGCGACCTCCTCCCAGTTGGCGAGCAGGAGCCGGTAGCCCTTGTCGAGGCGCTGGTTGAGGGTCACGTCCTGGATCCCGACCTCGAGCCGGTGGTAGCCGATCCAGGCGTGCAGGTGCGGGGGCTCGGGGTCGGGCAGGCCGCCCGAGAGCGCGCGGCGCGGGTGGGCCATCGCCAGGGCGAAGCGGCGCTTGAGCAGCTCGAACAGGAAGAGGGTCAGGCCCTCGCCGGAGAGCTCGGTGAAGCCGCTGGTGCCCGTGACCGCGATGTGCACGCGGCAGGAGCGGTGGTCCTGCTGGATCTCGAGGCGGAGCAGGGCGAGGTCGGTCGTGCCGCCGCCGAGGTCGACGCAGAGCACGTGCAGGGGCTCGTCGTCCTTGAGCCCGTAGTGGCGCGCGTAGTAGTCGGCCGGCGTCGCGGCCTGGCCGTCGGAGCGCGTCTCGCGGCTGTACTCGCGCAGCAGGAGCGGGCGGAGCAGGTAGTAGACGCCGGCCGCCGTCGCCTCGTCGAGGTCGGTGCGCGCGGTCAGGCCCAGGCGCTCGCACACCTGGCGCAGCTCGTACTCGAAGGCCTGGTCGCCGGTCGCGGGGACCGTGACCGAGACCTGGGGGAAGTGGATCGGGCCGGTCGAGACCGCGCGCGTCAGCTTGCGCAGCAGGTCCTGGAGCATCGCGGCCGCGAGGTCGGCGATCCCGACCTGGGTGATGTTGCCCCCGGTCACGGCCGGCCGCGAGCTGGTCCGGGTGCCGAGCAGGCGCCGGAAGGAGCGGTAGAGGTTGATCTGGCTCTTGTGACGCAGGGCGTCCTCGCCGGTCAGGAAGCTGCCCTCCTTGAGCTCGGCGAAGCCCGGCGCGTCGAGCACGTTGACCGCCAGCGGCTCGTAGCTGCTGATCTCGGGCTCCTCGGCCTGGAAGTTCCAGCGCGCGCACACCACGTTGCTGCTGCCGAGGTCGATCGCGACCACGCCCTCGAACCAGGGGTCGTCGGGGCTGCCCAGGCTGAAGGAGGGGGCGTTCTTGGCCAGCTCGGCCCGGCGGAGCTCGTCGAGCTTGGCCTCGACCGCGTCGCGCCGCTCGGCGATCGCCTGGAGCACCCGGCGCAGCACGCTCAGCTGGCGCTCGAGCTGCTCCTCGGCGCTGCCCTCACCCGGCGCGAGCCCGGCGACGGCCTCGGCGAGCTCGGGCACCGATTCGGCCAGGCTGGCGTAGTGCTCCAGCGAGCCGCAGGCGGCCTTGAGGGCGTGGGCGTGACTGGGGTCCTTGGCGTTGAGGACCACGTCCCCCGCGGCGATCGCGCGGAAGAACTCGAGGGCTTCGCGAGGACGCGAGCTCATCGACTCACCTGAGTGGCTGCGTGCATTCCCAGGAGTCTATCGCGCGCTCCCCACGTCGGGCGTCGCTCCGCCTCCCCAGGAGCTCGGAGAGTAGATTGAGCGCGTGCGACCTCCCGCGACCACTCTCGGCCCCTACCGCCTGCTCCAACGGCTGGGTCAGGGCGGCATGGGCGCGGTCTACCTGGCCGAGCACACTCAGACGCGGGCGCGCTACGCGCTCAAGCTCTTGAGCAGCGCCCTCGGCGAGGAGGAGCTGGCCCGCTTCGAGCGCGAGGCGCAAGCGATGGCGGCGGTGGACGGCCACCCCTACCTGGTCCGGGTGCACGGCTGCGGGCGGGAGGGGCGGCACCGCTTCCTCGTCCAGCAGCTGGTCGAGGGGCGAGACCTCGCCAGCGCGCTCGCCGAGGGGGGGCCCTTGCCTCCGGCGGAGGCGGCGGCCCTGGTGGCCCAGGTGGCGCGCGGGGTCAGCCACGCCCACGGGCGCGGCGTGCTGCACCGCGACCTCAAGCCCGCCAACGTGCTCCTCGACCGGCGCGGCCAGCCCAAGGTGAGCGACTTCGGCCTGGCCTTCGTGGCCGGCGCGACCACCCTGACGCGCACGGGCGAGGTCCTGGGGACTCCGGTCTACATGGCGCCCGAGCAGGCTCGCGCCGAGGCCTGCGACGAGCGGACGGACGTCTACGGGCTGGGCGCGCTGCTCTACGCCTGCCTGACAGGGCAGGCGCCGATCGCGGGGCGCGGCTCCGTGCTCGCGACCCTGGCCGCGGTCGATGAGGAAGCGCCGGCGCCGCCCTCGACCTTGGCGCCTGGCGTCCCGCCCTGGCTGGACGAGCTCTGCCTGCGGGCGCTGGACAAGGAGCCGGCTCAGCGCTTCCCGAGCGCGCAGGCGCTGGCCGAGGCGCTCGAGCGGCGCGGGGCCGTGGCGGGAGGCCGGTCGCTCGCGCCGACCTTCGCCGCGCTCGGCGCGCTGGTCGGCGCTGGGCTGCTGGGCGTGCTCTGGGGCTCTGCCCAGGAGGGGGCTCCCCAGGCTTCACCGCGCTCGACGCCGGCCCTCCCCGCGAGGTCCACCCCCGCTCCTCCCCAGCGGGGTCCGGGCCTGCTGCGCGCGGGGGACCCCGAGCTGGTCGGCTTGCGCGCGAGCGAGCTCTTCGCGCGACTGGAGGCGACGCTCGCGGCGGCGGAGGCCGAGGGGGACGAGGAGCTGGCGCTCGAGGCTCGGCTGGAGCTCCTGCGCGCGTGCCTGCGCCGCTGTCACTACGACAGGGCCGAGGCGCGGGGACGACCGCTCTTCGTCGCCCCGGCCTATCGGGCTGAGGCGCGCTATCTGTGCGGTCTAGCGGCGGTGCTGGACGAGCGGGGCGCCGACGCCCTCCGCCACCTGGAGCAGGCTGCCTCCGAGCCTGGCTTCTGGGGAGCCTTGGCCCAGGTCGAGCTCGCGGCGCGCCGGGCGCGGGGGTCGAAGCCCGAGGCGCTGCGGGTTCGCGTCGAGGAGCTGCTCACGCTCGCGACGGGCCTGGGCGAGGTCTACGCGGAGCGGCTCCGCCTGCACCTCTCCCACGTCCTCGACGCGCGGCGCCTCCGCGAGCTGCACGAGCGCTACTCCGACGACGCCGCGCTAGCCGTGGGCCTCGCGGAGATCGACTTCCGCGACCCCTCTCGCTCGGCCCGCGACCTGCTGAGCTTGCTCGAGCGCGCTCGCTTCTTGGCCGCGCCGCGCGAGCCCCCCAACTACCGCTCGCTGCGGGCCGGCGCCGAGGCGCTGGCAGGCAACATCGACGCCGCGCTCCCCCTGCTCGAGCCGCCGGGCGCGAGCGTCTCGCGGCAGCGGCTGCAGCTCCAGCTGGGCGTCGAGCTCGAGGCCTTGGGGCGCCCGCTGGCCGCGCAGCGGGTTTGGCGGGGACTCGGCCCGAGCTTGAGCGGCGGCGCCGCGCGCGCGTTCTCGCAGGCGCCCGAGGCGCTGCGGCAGCGAGTCGGGCGCGCGATGGGCGTGCCCCTGGGCGGCGTGCGCTTCGGCCCTGGCTTCGCGGCCAGCCTGGCTGGCTGGGTGGCTGAGCTGCCCCCGGGACTCCGCGAGCAGGCGGCCTCGGTGGTCCGACTCGCGATGGAGGGCTACACCTGGCGCTACCTCGAGGAGCGGATCGAGGCGCTGGGGCGGGTCCACGAGGGACCCGCTTACGAGCTCCTCGCAGCCGAGCTGGCGCTCGGTCGCAGCGCCGAGGGAGCCGCCGCGCACCACGTCACCCGCGCCCTGGCGCTCGGGGCGGATCCCGTGCGCTGCTTCGTGCTGGGGAGCAGCGAGGCGCCGCCCCTCCCGCGCGACGAGGGGGCGGCGCACACTCTGGGGCAGGCCTGCGTCCAGCTGCGCCAGGGTCAGTCGCAGGCCGCGCTCGACCTGCTGAGGCCGGCTCTCCCCGCGAACTCGCCCGACTGGACTCGGCGCGCCCGCTGGATGCTGATCGTGATGGCCAGCGACTGCCTGCCGGAGCAGCTCGCGCAAGACTGGTCCGCCAAGGCCTTCGACGAGCTGGGGCTCTCCCAGGCCCTGGTGCCCTTCCTCTCTGGGCGGCGTCGCCTGCTCGCCCGCATCAGGGAGTCCGCTCCGGAGGCAGAGCTCCGCTCCCACTTCACCAAGCTCGCCGCGTTGCTGCGGCTCGAAGAGGGAGCCCTCACCCGGATCGACCTGGCGGCGATCTCGACGCTGCTGCCCCCCTCCCTGCGCCACGACTGGAGCCGCTCGATCGCCTTGTGGGAGGCCGAGGCCCTGGCTGCGCAGAGGGCCGCCCGCGCCAACTCCCGGAGCGCCCTCGGCGACCGCCTCCGGGCGGGCCTGGCGCAGCTGAGGGGCATGCAAGCCCTGGCCGCGGGGGCGGCGCGCGACACGGTCGAGGCGGCCTGGCGGCCCTACGGGCCGCCCCTGGGCGAGCTGGGCGAGCTCGTCCGCCGACGCTACGTGGAGCGCTTCCGGCGGGATCCCGGCCAATGAGGGCGGAGCGGCTCGAGCTGGGAGCCAGACCAGGCGGGAGCAAGTCGCTCGTCCGCTGCGTCTGATCCGTGGGCTGGAACGGATGGCCGACCCCAGCCCCGAGCGCGACCACGCTGGGGTCGCCGCGGACCTCATGGCAGGGCTCGAGCTGAGCCCGATCCGCGAGTTCATCGCCGCCCGCTACACGAAGGTCTACGGGCGCCCGCTCCGCTGAGGCGCTCGGGACGAGCAAATCGAGCTCGTCCCCCCCGCCGGTCCTTTGAGACCCTAGAATCCTCCGCATGAGCATGAAGATCATCGTCACCGGCGGGTGCGGATTCATTGGCCGCGAGGTCGTCAAGCAGCTCGTAGAGCGGGGTCACGCGATCACCGTGGTCGACGACTTGAGCAAGCCCGAGAGCGCGATCCCCGAGGGCGTCGAGTTCCGTCAGCTCGACCTGACCGACGACAAGGCGACGCTGGAGGCCTTCGAGGGCTTCAGCCACTGTGTGCACCTCGCGGCCAAGATCGGCGGGATCGGCTACTTCCACCGCTACCCGGCCACCATCCTGGCCGACAACGACAAGATCGCCGCCAGCGTGTTCGGGGCCTGCGCCGAGCTGAACTACGAGCGGATCCTCTACGTGTCCTCTTCGATGGTGTTCGAGAACGCGACCGTGTTCCCGAGCAAGGAGAGCCACCTCCCCACGACCCCGCTGCCGCGCAGCGCCTACGGCTTCAGCAAGCTCTCGGGCGAGTGGTACTGCCGCGCCTTCCACGAGCAGCACGACCTCGACTACTCGATCGTGCGCCCCTTCAACGCCTACGGCGTGAACGAGGCCCCCGGCGAAGAGGTCGGCTACGCCCACGTGATCCCCGACCTGGCCAAGAAGCTGCTGGACGGCCAGGACCCGCTCGAGATCCTCGGCAACGGCAAGCAGAGCCGCTGCTTCACGCACGTCAGCGACATCGCGCGCGGCGTGTGCGAGGTCCTGTTCAGCGACGAGGCGCGCAACGAGGACTTCAACATCTCGACCGCGGAGGAGACCAACGTCATCGAGCTCGCGACCATGATCTGGAACCACCTCCTGCCCGAGGGAGAGCCGCGCTTCAAGCACGTCGACCCCTTCCGGGACGACGTGCAGCGCCGCGTGCCCGACGTGACCAAGGCGCGCGAGGTCCTCGGCTACGAGGCCGCGGTGCCGCTCAGCGAGGGCCTCCCTGAGGTGCTGACCTGGCTGGTCAAGCACCACGAGGAGACGAGCCGGTCGTGAGCCAGCGCGTCGTCGTGGTGGGGGTCGGGCGGGTCGGCCTGCCCCTCGCGCTCTACCTGGCCGACCACGGCCACGAGGTGACGGGGCTCGACGTCGACCCCAGCCACGTCGAGTCGATCAACGCCGGGCGGATGCCCTTCCTCGAGAACGGCGCGCAGGAGGTCATGGACCGCGTCCGCGCCACCGGGCGCTTCCGGGCCAGCGTGACGACCGAGCCGGTCGGCGAGGCAGAGGTCGTGATCCTCACGATCGGCACCCCGGTCGACGAGCACCTCAACCCGGTGTTCAACGCGCTGGAGAAGGTCTTGGCCTCGATCGGGCCGCGCCTGCGCAAGGGGCAGCTGCTGATCCTGCGCAGCACGGTCAGCCCAGGCACGACCGAATACGTGCGACGGCACCTCGAGGCAACCACGGCGCTGAAGATCGGGCAGGACCTGTTCCTCGCCTTCTGCCCCGAGCGGATCGCGCAGGGGCACAGCTTCAAGGAGCTGCCCAAGATCCCTCAGCTGGTGGGCGCCCTCGACGACGAGAGCCGCGCTCGCGCGGCCGCGTTCTTCCGGCCCCTGGTCGAGACGGTCCTCGAGAGCGACGCGCGCTCGGTCGAGATCGCGAAGCTCTTCTGCAACGTGTATCGCTACATCGACTTCGCGATCGGCAACGAGTTCATGATGCTCGCCGACCAGCAGGAGCGTGACATCTACGAGGTCCTGCGCCTGGTCAACAGCGGCTACCCGCGCGGGGGGCTCAAGTCGCCGGGCTTCACCGGCGGCCCCTGCCTCTACAAGGACGGGTTCTTCCTCGTCGACCGCACTCCCTTCCCCGACCTGCTCACCACGGCTTGGAAGATCAACGAGTCGGTGCCCGCCTACCTGATCGCGGGGCTGCGCGAGCGGATGGGCAGCCTGGAGGGCAAGCGAGTCCTGGTCGCGGGCTTGGCCTTCAAGCGCGACATCGACGACGCGCGCAACTCGCTCGCCTACAAGGCGATCAAGGTCCTCAAGCGCTACGGCGCCGAGCCGCTCGAGCACGACCCCTACCTGGCGCAGGGGGACTTCGCGGCGCTGGTCGCCCAGGCCGACGCGCTGATGGTGTGCACCAACCACTCGCACTATCAGGAGCAGGGCCTCGCCGCTCTGGCGGCGGGGGGTGAGACCTGGGTCGCCGACGTGTGGAACGTCTACGGCCTGGGTCAGGTGTTCTTCCACGCCCCCGACGACCTCCCCTCGGAGCCCGCATGAGCGAGGACCTGCCGCTGACGGTCGTGGTGCCGGTGTTCCACGAGGAGGACACGATCGGGCGCACGCTGGCCGAGCTGCGCGAGAAGATCGAGCTCCCGCACCAGGTGCTGGTCGTCTACGACTATCCGGAGGACCCCACCGTGCCGGCGGTCGAGGCGCTGCTCGACCACTACGACAACGTGAAGCTGGTCCTGAACGACATCGGCCGCGGCGCCTTGAACGCGATCCGCGCCGGCTTCCGCGAGGCGACCCATCCCGGCGCGGTGGTGGTCGTGATGGCCGACCTCAGCGACGACCTCGCCAAGGTCGCGGGCATGTATCGCCTGATCCAGCAGGGCTACGACCTGGTGGCGGGCTCGCGCTACTGCGCGGGCGGGCGCCAGGAGGGCGGGCCCCTGTTCAAGAAGACCCTCTCGCGCGTCGCCGGCGTCTCGCTGCACGCCTTGACCGGGATCCCCACCCGCGACGTGACCAACGCGTTCCGCATGTACCGGACGAGCTTCCTCCGCTCGGTCGAGATCGAGAGCACGGGCGGGTTCGAGCTCTCGCTCGAGCTGACGGTCAAGGCCTGGGCCTACGGCTTCCGCGTCGGCGAGGTGCCCAGCCACTGGCGCGACCGCGACGCGGGCGAGTCGAAGTTCCAGCTGCGCGCCTGGCTGCCCAAGTACATGCGCTGGTACACCGAGGCCCTCGCGCACCGCTACCTCGGCTCCCAGGTCGGGAGCGGGCGACAGGAGGAGGCGTGAGCGCCCTCGACCCCGCGCTGCGAGCGCGCCTGGCCCGCGGCGAGGTCGTGACCCGCACCCAGCCGGTGGCGGGCAGCAAGACCCCGCGCTTGATCCTCGACGCCATGGTGAGCGCCCCGCCGGCCAAGGTGTGGGTCGTGATCGACGACGGCGAGCGCTACCAGGAGTTCATGCCTCGGGTCAGCGCGAGCCAGGTGCTCCGCCGGGAAGGGGGCGAGGTCCGCAGCCGCGTGACGGTCGCGATGCCCTTCCCGCTCAAGGACCTCAGCGCCGTGACCGACGCGGTCCACGAGGTGGACGCCGAGGCGGACCGCTACGTGCGCCGCTGGACCCTGCGCGAGGGTGACTACAAGCGCAACGAGGGCAGCTGGACCCTGCGCCCCTTCGACGAGGAGCGGACCCAGACCTGGGTCCACTACGAGCTGCACGTCGAGCCCAAGATCCGGATCCCGAAGAAGATCGCCGCGGCCGCCCAGGGCAAGGCCATGCCGGCCCTGATCGACTCGATCCGCCAGCGGGTGCGGCAGCTGGGGTAAGCGGCCGGTCTGGCCGTCCGAGCCTGAGAAGAGGAGGAGCTGTCGCTATGCGACAGCTCCCGCGCGTTTCGACTCGGGCTGGCACGGTGGGCCAACCCGCAAAGCTCTGGCGCCCCTCGCGAGGCGTCCGGACGTGGCGATTTAGGAGGAAAGCAGGAATCAAGGAGGGAGAGGAAGGCTGCGGGTGGTAGGCAGGCGCAAGCAGTCGCTCGAGCAGCGGCGAGAGGTTTGCTGCGTCGATGCCGAGCTCACAGATCCCGGCGACTTCCTGTCTTTCCTCCTTTCCTCTTTTCCTCCTTGATCGCTACGTCAAGCCGCCTCCGACTATCAACGCAGGGGACGAAGGGAAAGCCGCTCCTAGTCCGGGGGCGCCTGCCAGATCCCGCTGTCGGCCAGGCTGCCGCCCATGTCGCCCACGTCGGCTTCGCAGCGGCGCTCGAGCGTCGAGACGTCGTAGCCCTCGGGCAGCGTGCAGCGCTCGACCTCGTCGCTGCGCAGGGAGCGGAGCACGTTGCGCAGCTCGCGGCAGGCTCGCTCGGGGGCGCCGCGATCGCGCAGGACGCCCGCCAGCAAGTAGCGGGCGTCGAGTCGGCGGGGGTCGAGGTAGAGGGCTCGCCGGAGGCTGGTCTCGGCGTCGGCCAGGTTGCCGCGGCTGGCGCGGACCTCGCCCAGGACGACGTGGGCCTCGGTCCTGAGGGGCTCGACCTCGGTCGCGCGCTCCAGCTCGGCGATGGCCTCGTCCAGGCGCCCGCGGCGGCGATGAAGCTGGGCCAGGGCGACGCGCGCCCGCGCCCAGCGCGGTGCGCGGTGGATCGCGGCGCGCAGGGTGCGCGCCGCTCCCTCGAGGTCGCCGGACTTGGTCTGGGACTCGGCCTGCACCACGAGGTCGAAGGGGCGGCTGGCCGTCTCCTCGCGTCGGAAGGCGCGGGTCGGCGTGTCTCCGCTGGAGCTGGCGCTCAAGCGGCCCCAGCGGCCGCTCTCGCTCAGGCGGCGGCGCCGGCGCGTGGTGGTCATCGGGCGGCGGAGGCTGCGGGTCGCCGGATCGGGCAAGGGCGGCACGGGCTTGGGTGCCGGCCGCGGCAGGGCGCGCGTGACCTCGCTGGCGCTGGACGAGATCGGGGGGCGCGCGGCCCGGAGGGGCGCGACGCGTGGGTCCTCGCGCTTGCGGTAGTAGTAGGAGTCTCCCCAGAACACGACCTCGAAGTGGCTCTCGAGCCCGGGGAAGACCTCGGCGTGGCCGAGGAAGAGGGCGCCGCCGGGGGAGAGCGCGCGGTGGAAGCGGCGCAGGACGGCGGAGATCTGGTCCTGGCTGAAGTAGATGAAGACGTTGCGGCAGAAGATGATGTCCCAGCTGCCTTCGGCGGGCCGCGGGATCGCGTCGTGGACGAGGTTGTGCTCTTCGAAGTCGATCCGCGTGCGCAGGGTCGGGTTCATGCGCAGCTGGCCGCCGCCCTGCTCGACGAAGGCGCGGTACTCCGGGGGGATGCCGACCAGCGCCTCCTGGGGATAGGTGCCGCGCCGCGCGCGCTCGAGGGCCTCCTTGACGATGTCGGTCGCCAGCACGAAGTAGCGCGTGTCGGTGGCGGCGAGCAGGCTCTCGAGCACGATCGCGATCGAGTAGGGCTCCTCCCCCGTCGAGCAGCCGGCGCTCCACACCGAGAGGGAGCTGCGGCCCTTGGCGAGGCGCGGGATCACCTCCTGAGCGAGGGCGTCGAAGCTGGCCTGGTTGCGGAAGAAGCTCGTCTTGCGGACCGTCAGGAGGGTGAACAGCTCCTCGACCTCGGCCCGACCGCGGGGGTCGCCGCGGAGGTAGTCGACGTAGGCCTCGGCGTCGGCGAAGCCGCGCCCCTCGAGGCGGTCGAGGAAGCGGGGCGCGAGGAAGCGCCAGCGGTCGTCGGGGATCTCGAAGCCGGTCGAGCTCTCGAGGAAGCGGCGCAGCAGGCGCTCTTCTGCCTCGCGGCTCACCCGAGCAGCTCCGTGATCGCGCCCGCGATCCCCTCGATGGAGAGCACCTGCTCCGCGGCGCCGGCTTCGGCTGCTGCGCGCGGCATGCCATACACGACCGAGCTCTGCTCGTCCTGGGCCAGGGTCCGGCCGCCCGAGTCGCGCATCGCGAGCAGCCCCTTGGTCCCGTCTCGCCCGATCCCGGTCAGGACCACGCCCACCGCGTTGCGGCCGTAGCTGTGCGCGCCGGAGGTCAGGAGCGCGTCGCCGCTGGGGCAGTGCAGGCGGCTCTCGTCCCGGCGCGGCTCGCGCAGCTGGAGGAAGCGGCGGCCTGTGACCTCGGCCATGCTGCCCTGGGGCGCGAGGAGCACGACCCCCTCCATCAGCGCGTCGCCGTCCTGGCCGAGCTGGACCGAGAGCTCGGTCTGCTCGTCGAGCCAGCGCGCGAGGCCCTCCTCGAAGCCCTTGTCGATGTGCTGCACGATCACGATCGCGGCCGGCAGGTTCCCCGGCAGGCGCTCCAGGATCCGCCGCAGGGTCTGAGGACCGCCGGTGGAGGCCACGATCAGGACCACCCGCGAGGCCCGCTTGAAGAGCCCCGTGGTGGGGCGCTGCGAGCCGCTGGCGGTCAGCGAGTCCTTGACCCGCGAGCGGCGCTTGCGGTGCGGATGGCTGATCACCGGCACGGTGGCGAGGAGCTTGATCCGGCGGGCCAGGGACTGGTCCTCTCCGCCGCGCAGCGCCGTGAGATCGGGCTTGCGGATCAACTCGAGGGCCCCGCGGGACAGGGCGCGCAGGCCGAGGTCGACCTCCTGGTCGTAGTACTCCGCGGCCGTCATGAGCAGGATCGGCGTGGGCGTGTTCGCCATGATCTGCTCGGTGGCCTCGAGGCCGTCCATGATCGGCATCCGGACGTCCATCAGCACCAGCTGGGGCCTCAGGGTCCGGGTCAGCTCTGCGCCTTCGGCGCCGTCGCGCGCGACGGCCAGGACCTCGATGCCCGCGCAGCTCTCCAGGTAGGACTGAATCGCGGCGCGGTGCACGCCGCTGTCGTCGACCACCAGGACCCGCACCGGCTCGCTCACAGCAGGCGCTCGAGCGTCTCGCGCAGGTTGGCCGTGCTGAACTCGCTCTTGGGGAGGTAGGCGTCGGCGCCCGCCTGGAGCCCGGCCTCGCGGTCTTGCTCCGAGCCGCGGTTACTCACGATCACGACCGGGACCCCGGCCAGCTTGGGGCGCGCGCGCACGCGCCGGACGAGGGCGAAGCCGTCCAGGCGGGGCATCTCGATGTCGGTCAGGATCAGGAGGGGCTTGATCCGCTCGAGCAGTCCGAGCGCGTCCATGCCGTCGACCGCGACGATGGGGTCGAAGCCGAGGGCCTCCAGCGAGCGGCCCAGCTTCTGGCGCGAGACCAGGCTGTCGTCGACGACCAGCACCGAGCGGCTCTGACGCCGGCGCCGGGGGGCGCGCTGCACGCCTCGGCTGCGCTCGAAGAGGCGGGGGACGTGCAGCTGGAGCGCGATCTCGCCGCTGGGGTCCTGGACCGCGCCCGAGAGCCAGGGGAGCTCGTCGAGGGGCCAGCCGAGGGGCTTGACCACGACCGAGCGCTCCTCGAGCAGCTCCTCGACCACGAGCGCGAGGCGGTCCTTGCCGTGACGCACGATCAGCACGCGCAGGTACTCGGGGTCGGGCAGGACCGGCTGACCGAGGAACTCGGTCAGGTGCAGGATCCGCAGCGTCTCGCCGCGCCACTCCAGCGCGGGGCGCTCGCTGAGCGTGATCAGCTCGTAGGAGTTGACGCGCACCGACTCCTCGACGGACTCGGTCGGGAGCGCGAAGCGCTGGCCGGCCGAGCGCATCAGCATCACGCGCGAGATCAGGAGGGTCAGCGGGAGTCGGATCGTGATCGTGGTGCCTGCGCCGACCTGCGACTGGACCAGCACGTCTCCCTTGAGCTCCTCGACCGCGCGCCGCACGGCGTCCATGCCCACGCCGCGGCCCGAGATCTGGGTCACGCCCTCCTTGGTGCTGAAACCCGAGGCGAAGATCAGCTGCACGACCTCCTCGTCGCTCAGCTCGGCGGCGCTCGCCCCGTCGAGGACGCCCCGCTCCACCGCGAGCCGGCGGACCTTGTCGGGGTCGATCCCGCGCCCGTCGTCGCTGACCTGGATCACGATGCGGTTGCCCTCTTGGCCAGCTCGCAGCGAGAGGGTGCCGAGGGCGGGCTTGCCTGCCTCGATGCGCTCGGCAGGCGACTCGAGCCCGTGGTCGACCGCGTTCCGCAGCAAGTGGCTGAGCGGCGACTTGAGCGAGTCGAGGATCACGCGGTCCATCTCGGTGTCTTCGCCGCTGAGCGTGACGCTCACCTGGCGGTCGAGCTGGCGGGTCAGCTCGCGGACCTGGCGCGGGACGCGGTCGAAGAGGGCCGAGACCGGGCGCAGGCGGACGTCCACCGCGAGGTGCTGCAGGCCGCCGGTGGAGTTGCGCACCCGCAGCAGGTCGCTGCGGAAGTCCTGCACGACGCGCTGGAGCGAATCCGTCACGTCGCGGGCGTCGGCGGCGCCTTCGGCGACGGCGTTGAGCAGGGTCGAGAGGCGCTTCTCGTAGGTGTCGAGGCGCTGTCGAGCGAGGGTCAGGTCGCTCACGATCTCGTCCAGCTCACCCAGGCGGCTGGCCCGGACCCGCACGATCTCGTCCTCCGGGCGCGGCCCAGCGCCGCGCCGATCGGCGCCCTGGGTCTCGCTGCGGGCGCGGACGCGCGTCCGGGTGCTGGCCGTGGTGGGGGTCTCGGGGCGCCCGCTCGCGGCTTCCGTCGGCGCCTCGGAGGGGCGCTGGAGCGCGTCGCTGTCGAGGAAACGCGGCTGGCTGCCGGGGGTGAGCGGGCTGCCGGGGGCGAGGCTGAGCGAGGGCTCGGGGGGCCGGGGCGCGGCGCGGGGCGGCGTCGGGTCGGGCAGGACCTCCTCGGCCAGCACGGGCGGCTCGGAGGCCGGGACGTTGGTCAGGAGCGGCTCGGGAGCGGGGGCGGGACCCTGCGCGGCGACCTTGGCTCGCTCCATCAGGTCGAGGTCGGTCACGTCTTCGCCGGTCTCGCTGGCTTGCTCGACCAGGGCAGAGAGGCGATCGCTGGCCTCGATCAGCAGCTCGAGCCCCACGGCGGGCTGCTCGCGAAAGGCCCGCGCCAGGCCCTCGAGCTCGTGCACCAGGGTCGCCAGCTCGCTGAAGCCGAGCAGGCGGGCCGAGCCCTTGATCGTGTGCAGCTCGCGGTCGACCTCGTCGAGGTGTTCGCCGCGCTCGCCCTCCTCGGCCTGGATCGCGTCCAGGGCGCGCGAGCAGTTGCGCAGCCGGTCGAGGGACTCCTCCTGGAAGATCTCGAGGAACTCCTGGAACTCCTCGTCCTCGACGCTCACGCGGCACCTGCGCGCTGCGCGAGGGCGTAGTCGGCCAGGCGGGTCAGGTCGAGCAGGTAGCAGAGCTCGGCCCCGCGCTGGAACACGGCGCGCAGGCCGAGGCGCTCGCTGAGGGGGTGGAGCACGGCGGGGACCCGGAACAGGTGGCGGGTGTCGCAGCGGATCAGCTGTCCGACCGAGCACACCCCCAGGCGAAAGAGCGCGGCGTCGGTCGCGACGAGCAGACAGTCACCCTCGGGGCGGCTCGGCTCGACGCCCAGCAGACCGCGCAGGTCGCAGCTCACGATCACGTCGTCGTCGCCGAAGTCTCGTTGGGGCTCGACCGCCAACACGTGCTGAGGGTCTACCAGGAGGTGGTAGGGCCCGACCCGAGTGTCCAGGAGCTGCAGTCCGCTGCGTTCCTGCTCACCCTTCATGCAGCCGTCGCTCCACGAGGTCGAAGAGTCGGGGCGGGTCGAGGATCCCGACCAGCTCGGGAGGAGGAGCCCCGACGACGGGCTTGCCGCGCTGCACGCGCAGCGCCCCGCTGTAGACCTCGAGCTCGTCCTGGGGCAGGTTGAGGGTCTCGCCGCGGCCGACGCGCTGGAAGTCGGGCAGGTCGTCGCAGAGCACGCCGATCCGACGGACCCCGTCGTGGATCACGAGCAGGCTCTTCTCCTCGCCCGACGAGGCGGCTTCGCTGCCAGGCTCGAGGAGGGGGCGCAGGTCCACCACGCACACCACCCCGCCGCGGAGGCTGGCGACCCCGCGCACGAAGGAGGGGGCGAGGGGGACGCCGGTCAGGAGCGGGATCTGCTCGGTCCGCTCGACCGCGTCGATCACGACCGCGAGCTCCTTGCCTCCGCTGCGGAAGCGGATCACCTGGTAGCTCTGCTCGCGCAGCTCCTCCCAGCGGCCCGCGGCGCGGGCCTGCTCGGCCTCCCCGAGGAGCTCTTCCAGGTGATCCGGGTTGGTCAGGCCTGCGCCCCGCCTGGCTCTTCGCCTGGGCGAGAGGCCTCGAAGGTGTGGATCTGCTCCTGCAGCTCATGGGCGAGCTCGGCCAGCTCGTTCGAGTAGCCGGTCACGGTCTTGGCCCCGCTGGCGACCTCCTCGCTGGCGCCGGCCACCTCGCGCACCGCGGTCGCGACCTGCGTGCTGGCGCTGCGCTGCTGGTTGGTCGCGAGCTCGATCTGGCGCGCGGCGTCGGTGCTGCGCTTGGTGATGTCGGTGATCCGCTCCAGGCACTCCTCGGCTCGCTTGGCGAGCTCGCGGCCGTGCTCGGCCCGGGTCACGCCCTCCTCCGAGGCGGTGACGGCGGCCTCGATCTCGGCCTGGATCTCGGTGATCAGGCCCTCGATCTCGCTCGTCGACTCCACGACGTGGTTGGCGAGGTTGCGCACCTCTTCGGCCACGACGGCGAACCCACGACCGGCCTCGCCCGCGCGGGCCGCCTCGATCGCGGCGTTGAGCGCGAGGAACTTCGACTGCTCGGCGATGCCCGTGATCAGGTCCGCCACCTTGCCGATGGAGCGTGACTTCTCGCCCAGGTCGAGCAGGCGCTCGGCGCCGCGCTGGCTGGCCGCCACGATCTCGTTCATGCCGGTGCCCACGTCGCGGACCGCGTTGTTGCCCAGCTCGGCGCTGCTGAGCGACTCGTCGGCGAGGTTCACCACGTTCTTGGCGATGTCGGCGATGTGGCCCGAGCTGGCGGCCAGCTCCTCCATCGTCGCCATGGTCTCGGTGATCGCCGCGGCCTGCTGGGTCGCAGACGCGGCCTGGTCGCGCGAGGCGGCCTGGAGGCTGCGCGCCGAGCCGTCGATCCGGCTGCTGGCGTTGCCGAGGCCGTTGACCAGCTCCCCCAGGCGGACGGTCATCTGGACGAAGGCGCCGCGCAGCGTGCCCACCTGCCCGTCGAGCATGTCGCGCTGACTCTCGAGGTTGCCTTCGGCGACGCGCTTCACGCGGCCGGCGAGGTCGCGGAGCATGTCGGAGAGCTGGCGCAGGGTCCGACCGAGGTCGCCGGGGAGGGGGGCCTCGAGGGCATGGTTGCCCAGGTCGTCCCGGGCCAGGGCGTCCGCCTGGCGCGCGAGGGTCTCCTGGCTCTGGACCAGCTCGACGAGGCTCTTGACCAGCAGGGCGATCTCGTTGCCCGAGCTGCCCTCCGAGACGCGGTTCAGCCGCTCGAGGCTGTCGCGCGCCGCCGAGAGGTTCCCCTCCCGGGCCAGGTCGGCCGAGAGCTTGGAGACCTCGTTGAGCGGGCTGACCATGTTGGTCGAGAGGACTCCCATCACCAGCCCGAGGGGGAAGGCGCCGCAAGCCAGCGCGGCGATGGCGATCGAGACCAGCTGGCTGGTCTCGAGCCACACGCAGATGCCGTAGGCCACGAGCGCGCCCAGCACGAGCGCGAGCAGGCCGACGGCCCCGATCTGGCTGGTGAGCGAGAGTCGCTTGAGAGGGTCGATCACTATGGCTTCTTGATCCGGCGATACATGGAGAGGAACTGGAAGAAGGCGTCCGAGGTGAAGAACTGGAGCTTGATCACGGGGCCCAGCCGGATGCTGTCCATGTCGGAGACCTCGAGCGGCGTGTTGGGCTCGAGGCGGTCGCCGTTGAGGAAGGTCCCGTTGGCCGAGCCGAGGTCAGTCAGCTGGAAGGTCTTGCTGTCGCTGGCCTCGTCGTAGTCGAGGCTCAACTCGGCGTGGACCTTGCTGACGCTGCCGTCGGAGATCACGACGTCGCACTCGTCCTCGTCGCGGCCGATCCGGACCGTCTCGGCGTCCTCGCGGCGCGGGTAGACGCGGTGGATCGTGACCCCCTCGTCGAGCCCGAAGCCGTCGCCGACCGTTGCCAGCGCCGAGCGGGTCAGACGCGCGGTGCTCCGTTCGCCGCTGACCGGGACGTGACCCTTGGTCGCCTCCCGGACCAGGAAGGGGTAGGGGTAGGCCTCGACGAAGCCCTCGTCGTCGAGGTCCTTGGCTTCGGCGAGGAAGTCGCTGATCGACTCGGCGGACATGGCTACTCCTCGGCGGGTCCGTGATGACCCGTGTCGACCTTGACCTGCAGCGAAGAGAGCATGTGCTGGATCCTGTTCTCGATCTTGTTTACGCCGACGACATTGTCGAGCACCACCGAACGATTGCTGCCCTGAGGGGTCAGCACGATGCGTCCCGCCCCGCCCACGGGCAGGAAGAGGCAGTGCTCGAAGAGGTCGGTGATCTCCTTGGTCAAGCGGAGGTTGGGCGCGGGGTAGCGCTTGAGGTCGCCCAGGAAGCCCTTGTGGTGCTTGATCTCGTTGTGGCTGATCTCCCAGTAGTCGAACCAGCCTTGGATCCAGACGCCGATGAACACCAGCCCCAGGGACACGGCGAACATGTAGTAGACGTGGGGGTGGGCTCGCAGCTTGAAGTAGCCGAACAGTGCCTTGGCCTTGACCAGCAGGCCGATGTCGTAGTTCTGGTCCAGTAGCAATATCGAGAGCACGGCCACCCCGAAGAAGAGCAGCAAGGCGATGAACTCGCCGCGCGTGAAGTCGAAGCTGAGCGCGAGCAGGTTGAAGATGAACACCCACGTGAAGAGCCGCCCTGGCGTGAGCGAGACCGCGTCCAGGGTTCCGCCGCCCGCGAGGCCGGCGTGGGTCCAGGCGCCGGCGATGACGGCGGCCACGAAGAGCGGGTAGAGGAAGATCACCTTGGGGCGGGCCCGGATGACCACGCGCTCCGGCGGCGGCTCCTCGGTCTTCTTCTTGGGCTTGCTCGGCGCAGGCTCGGCGGGTTTGGGGGCGCTGGGTGGGGGTGGGCTAGCCTCGGTCACGAATCCTCCCTCTCGTTAGAGGCCCATATTAGCCCCGTACCCCTTCGACTTGCGAACGGGCTGGCTGGCCAAACTTTGGTCCGCCGCGTGCGCTGCCTCTCTCAGGAGGTGGCATGAAGACCCCTGTCTCTCACAACGCGAGCCCTCGTCTCTCACTTCGAGAGGGCCGACGCAGAATGTCCTTGCTCGAAGTGATCGTGGCCCTCGCGCTCTTCGTGAGCGCGGCCCTCGCCTTCGGCTCGAGCTTTGCCAGCGACGTCGCCCTCAACGCCGCGAGCGCGGAGGAGGCTGAGGTCGGCGCAGCGCTCAGGACCGAGATCGGCCGCCTGCGAGCCCTCGAACAGGAGGGATATCAGGGACTGACTGGGCTGGACGCCGTCCTGCGCCGCTGCCTGGTTGAGTCGGCTATCTCCTTGAATCACAGGAGCTTGCGCGGCCTGGTCGGCCAGGTCGTGGTCCGGGCGGACCTCGGCGCGGGGGCCAGCGAGCTCTCGGCCGACGCCAAGGGCCTGAACGCCGAGGACGCGACCGGGCGAGCGCTCGCCTTCGACCCTGTTCGTGGGACTTACGACGTCGACGCCATCCAGATCGAGCTTCGGCTCGAGGTTCGCTCCAGGGACGGCACCACGACGCGGGTCGAGCGCCTGCTGCTGGTCAGGAAGGGAGCGAGCACCTCATGAGACGTCTGACGCTGATCGAGATCACCCTGACCGTGGCGCTGCTGACCGTGTTCAGCCTGGCTGGTTGGTCCTTCACCACGAGCATGGTCCGGGCGAGCGGGGACCAGACGGTCCAAGCGACCTTCACCGCCGAAGCCGTTGAGGCCCTCCGAGCGCTCGGCGCCGAGCTGAGCGTGGCTGAGCTCCTCTACCGCGAGGAGGACCTCGGGGTCGACCTCGACGGGGACGGTGACCAGAGCAGCGTGGTGCGCGGAACCCCAGCTGGCCGCGCCGCGCTGGCCGCCCAGCCGGCCCTCTTCTCGACTGGAGCGCGCAGCCTGGCCTACCGCGTGCCCGTCGACGCCGACCTCGACGGCGACGTCCTCGACGACGAGGGCCAGGTGACCTGGGGTGTCCGTGCGCCCGACGGGGCGGTCGCCGGCCTCGACCTCTCGCCCGCCCAGGCCGATCCCGACACCTGCTACGTCGAGGTCCGCTTCGTGTCCCTCGGCGAGCTGCGCGAGGCCGAGCTCGGGGTCGACTATGACCGCGACGGCCGGCGCACCAGCGTGCTGGAGCGGGGCTACCTCGAGCGCCGGATCCACGTCGGGGGCGAGGTGGTGTTCTCTCGCCGCCTGACCGGTGAGCACGTCCTCGTCGGGGGCGCGCTCGGCGCCGACCTCGACGGCGACGGCGCGGGCGATCCCCTCTTCCTGCAGCCCAGCGCAGCCAGTCTGCGCGCCACCCTTCGCCTGGGCGCCGCGCCCCAGGCTCCTTCTCAAACCCTGCTCCGGTCCCAGACCGTCGAGCTGCGCAACTACCGCTAGGAGGAACGCCATGACCTTCCACTCCCGCCGCTCGGCCCTGATCCAGGTCCTGTTCCTGACGATGCTCCTCGCCGGCTTCCTGCTGCTGCTCAGCAGCGAGGCCCGCCGCTCCTGGAGCGTCGTCCAGGACCAGCGGCGAGAGCAGGTCGCTCGCGTCCAGCTCGAGGGCGCCCTCGAGCAGGTCGCCTTCGAGGCCCAGTACGGCGTCGACTCGCAGATCGGCTTCACCGAGCTGCGCGACGGGGCGGGCCAGAGCGTCAGCGGGGGTGAGGACGCCGCGGGCTTCTTCGCGACGCGAGCCGGGTCCGAGGCCGCCGAGACCGTCGAGCTCTTCTACGGCGCCGACGGCCTCCCCGCTGCGGAGGGCGAGGCCGCCCTGCACGTCGAGCTCCGCTCCGCCTACCGCACCTGGCGCAACGACGACGTCGAGCTCGTGATCGACGCCGCCCGCGACCCCGAGCTGCCCCTCCCCCTCCCGCGCGTCCTGGCAGCAGAGCGGGCCAGCCTGATCGAGCCGATCTTCGACTACTACGCGCTCCGGGTCGACGACGCCCCGGCCCGGCTGGCTGAAGTCGAGGCTGGCGCTCGCGGCCGCGGCCTGCACCGGCTGAACGCGGTCTATCGGGTCGAGAAGCCCTCCTTCAGCAGCGCGCTCTACCTCGAGGGAGGCCAGCTGCGGGTCCGTGAGGGCGGCCTCGTCGACGGCCGCGACCACCTCGACGTCGAGCTGAGCACGAGCTACTACGTCGTCCCCTTCGCCAGCCGAGTGGGCGTCAGCGCCCTCCCCAAGGGCAGCGCGGGCTACCACCACTCGCTGCACTACGTCGACCCCGTGACCGGCAACGAGGAGACGATCTTCCGCGACAGCCACAGCGTCTGGAGCGGCAGCGAGCGGGTGGAGGTCGTCGGCGCGCCGCTGAAGGACGCTTCGGGCGACCCGCTCGAGGTCGGCCGGGGCGCGCCCCTCGACTTCTACATTCACAGCTGGGCGGGCAACAAGACCAAGCACCACCTGTTCGGCAACGAGATCTACCTGCCGGGCAGCGAGCACCACGGCAAGAAGTATGGCTACGCCTGGAACGAGATCCTGGTGCTCGACGTGGACAACCTCGCGGCGGGGGCCGACTCCCTCTCGGCGAGCGAGCGCGCCGCGCTGAGCGCTTCCCTGGCGACGAGTCAGAGCGAGCGGGCTAAGAACGAGGCCGAGCAGACCACCCTCAGCGGGAAGATCAGCCCTCTGACCGCCAAGCTGGCCGCGGCCCAGACCGCTCTCGCGACGGCGCAGACCCAGCTCGCCGCCCTCCCCTCCAAGCCCAAGCGGGGTAAGGACCCCTACAAGCAGCAGCGCAACTCGCTGAAGCGAGCCGTCAGCAAGGCCAACAACCAGGTCAAGAAGGTCCAGCGCCAGCTCACGCCGCTGCTCAACCAGCAGAGCCAGCTCCAGCAGGAGGCCGCCCGCCTGAACGCCGAGCAGGCCACGATCTCTGCTCAGCTCTCGCAGCCCTCTGGCGGAGGGGCCATCGGGGACGAGCTCTACGCCTACCTCCAGCGCACGGACCCGCAGCTGGCGGCCAAGATCAAGGACGTGGCGGCCTTCAAGGCAGACCCGCTCCAGGGTCGGAAGGAGGTCGCGACCTACGGGGTCGACTGGGACGGCGACGGCAAGGCCGAATACGACCACGACGTGGACGGCAACGGGAAGCTCAACACCTGGCGCTCGGGCGACGTCCCCCTGGCGGGCTACGACAAGGCGGGCGTGATCGAAGACCGGAACGGCAACGGGGTCCGCGACGACGACGACCGCCGCCTGGCCCAGGCGATCCAGGGCTTCTTCATCGCGCGCCAGAACGACAACGACCCCAGCAACGACGCGATCGACCGTCTCGAGCTCGTGATGGGCTTCGAGGACCTGGACGTCGCCAAGGGCAACCGCCCGGACTGGGACTACAACGACGTGTTCCTGGTCCTCTCGCTCCAGCCGACCGGGAAGGGCGCCTTCGACGACCCGGAGCCGCCCAGCTTCCGCCACGAGACCGGTCTGACCGCCGTCGCCCGCGCGGGAGAGGCCGGCTACGCGGAGGCGATCCAGACCTACGGCGACGACCGGCGCGTGCGCACCGCCCTCGAGCGTGACGCTCAGGGGCAGCTGGTCGACGTGTTCGGCTCGATCGCCTACGAAGCGCGGGGCACGACCTTCCCCGAGCTGCGTGAGGCCTTCCTGGCCGCCCCCGAGGTCGTCCGCCTGGCGAGCGGCGCTGGCCTGGCCCAGGTGGTCGGGACGGCGGACGAAGACGACGAGCGCGAGCCGGCGATCGTCCACGTGCAGAACGCGGGCGGCGCCGCGGCGGTGCTCGACGGCAGCCTCCACGGCCAGGGGGTCTTGATCGTCGACGGCGACCTCGAGATCCGCGACCACGTCGTCTGGCGCGGCGCGATCTTCGTCGGAGGTCGCCTGACCCTCGCCGGCGAACCAGGCCGCGGGGTATGGGTGTTCGGAGCCGCGAGCGCGGCCAGCGTCGAGGTCGGCGACAACTCGCACCTCTGCTTCTCGAGCCAGGCTTTGCAGGCCACGCGGGAATTGGACCCCCGCTTGCGTCCGATCACGACACGCATCGCCTGTTGGCGAGACTAGGAGGCAAGCCCCGTGACAGCGACCTACCAGGAGTACGAAGAGAGCAAGGTCTTCTCGGTCGTCTTCGAGCGACAGAGCTCGCTCGCGGCCCGCAGCAAGACCGGGAGCAAGCCGACCGATGCTCGGCCCGAGCCCTCGCTCGACTCGCAGATCGAGAGGCGTCCTCGAAATGAGAGCTCTACCCGTGCCCCTGAGAATCTCCCCGTGCGGGAGCCGGTCCTGGCGCTCGTCGGGCTGGCCCTGCTCGGCGTCGCAGCGCTTGGGCTGGGCATGGACGAAGAGCGGCCTCCTGCTCCGGCTGCGAAGGCGCCCGCCGCCCTCGCTGTCGCCGAGGAGCAGGCCCCGGTCCGGCTGACGCCCCCGCGCTGGCGCGAAGAGCCGAGCGAGGACTACGCCTTCGTGGCGGCCCACCGGCGGGGCGGCTCCCTTCAGCCGGGTCGAGTCTCCCTGCGGCACTTGGCCAACCCCGTGGCTGGCGCCGCCCAGCGCGCGGCGCTCATGGACCAGCTGGTCCATGAGCGCGGAGGCGCGACCCT
>CALDQK010000703.1 GCA_937911525.1 uncultured bacterium | reverse complement strand
CTCGCCAGCCACCTCGGTCCCGAGCGGTCACCCCCGCGAAGCCGCCCGAGCCCCCTCACGAGCCCGCCACTGGTGTCCCTCCCCCCTTTCCGGGGAAGGTCCAATGGCCCACTCGGATCCAAGGGTACAGGCTGCCGTACAGCGGGCGGAAGCAGAGCGTGCCGCGCTCGAGCGTCTCGCGGACGGCGCGACCCAGCTCGCGGAGCAGGCCCCGGGCCCTGCGCTGGCTTTCCGGGACGCGGTGGCTGAGTTCCGAGAGGAAGCGACTGACCACGTGCGCCCCGAGATCGAACCAGTCGGTGGAACCGTTGGTGCTGGAGAGGCCCTCGGCATCTCCTTCGTCCCGTGAGACCCACGCTATGTCTGCGCGCATGGAGCGAGGTCGGAGTCAGAGGTAGGGTGCACCCATGCATCCAGCGATCGATCCCTCAACTGCGGAATCCGAGGTGATGGACGCTCCCTCCTCCCCAGTCGGGTCCGCGTACCTATATCGACTGGGCGAAGCGTTGCGTGCTCATGGTGGCAAGGTCGAGGGCGTCGACGCGGCTCTCCTAGCGGACGTTCTCTCGGTCGGAATGGCCAAGACCTGGGACACCGCTCTGCATCGTGCGAAGCGGAACACTTCGACCTTCGTTCCAATGTGGACCCGTGGGAATCGACGGAGCCTCCTGCCAGAGGACCTCAAGGATGGGACGGAAGAGCCCCTTCGCTTGTTGGCCGAGGCGAGCGCAAACCCCTTCGTGGAGAGCGTTCTTCGAGCGGTACTCTGGGGCCGGTTCAAGGTCCACACCGATGCACGCCTCGCCGTGGAGGCCCACGTGGCGCGTGCAGCTCTCATGGACGTTTCCGAGTCATGGCCGGAGGTCTCAGAGTCGTTGGCGCGGGCGACGCTTCTCGCTCGGAGCCTGAACGACAAGCCGAGGCTCAAGAAGGTTGTCGGTCCTGCCATCGAAGCTACCGGAGCCGCTGCTAGCCACCACCCCGCGGTGTTCGTGGGACTGGCTAGCGAACTCTGCTTCGTCACCCTCTGCGACCGGAGGGTGGTAGCGGAGATCGGCTCGCACGGGACGAGGTGGGGCGTGACAGCCCTCTGGGCGGCTCGGGTGCTCCGCGGGCGAGGAGATCACCATCGTGCTGAGGACGCTCTGACGGTTGCTGCAGCTTTGCTCGCGGCAGCCGGTCAGTCGGTTGTGGCGCGAGGACTTCGGCGCGAGCGACTCCGGTGGATGCTCGAGAGGGCGACTGCGGCGACGGGACTTGAGCGAGCCAGCTTGGTCCAGTTGGTTCTGGATCAAGCAACTCAGGACGGCTTCGTCGAAGAGGCAGCAGTTGCTCGGGGGCGCCTGCGAGACGCCGTGAACGAGGCAAGCAGGGCGATGAAGGGGATCTCGGTCCCCCTCACGTTGCCGACCCAGATCGCCAGCTTCTTGCAGGAGATCGCCATTCGAGCCCCCTCGGCGGCGGAGGCCGTGAGGAGTCTGGCCGCTAGTCCTTGGCTGACTGCAATGCCGGTCGAGGAGATGAAGAAGGCTGCTAGGCAAGAAGCCGAGCAGGCACTCTTCCTTCACATGATTCCGTCCATCCAATACCGGGATGGGAAGATCTCCGGGCGTGCCCTTTCACCGGAAGAGAAGCTCGCCGAGTCCGTCGCCCGCAACGCCTCTCTTCGTCTGGCGCTCTCGGAACTGGCGGCCGAGGTCTTCTTGCAGGGATCGTTTGCGCGCTTCGACGCGGAAACGTTGCTCCGCGCGGTCGGTTCCCCCGACTGGATGAACGCTCGGAGGCTTCCGTGGCTCGCGCGAGCGTCGGAGCGGTTCAACCAGCAGGACTTAGCCTCGAGCGCTGCCATCGTCCTTACCCAATACGAAGGGGTGCTGCGAGACTTGGCTCGTGCCGCCGGCTACCCGGCTCTCAAGTACCAGGATGGCAAGACCAAGGACGAGACCCTCAACTCGCTTCTCAGCCAGTCGGGTATCAGATCAATGCTGGGAGAAGAGCAAGCCTGGTTCGTGGAGTTCCTATTGTGCCGCCCTGAGATGGGGCCGAACCTGCGGAACGAGCTGGCGCACGGGAACCTTGAGACCGGTCGACTGCAGCCGGGCACGGTGTTCCTCGCCTGGGTTCTCCTTATCCGGCTCGCCATGTACGAGACGATGACGGATGCCCCGCCTGCATCAGATCGTGCGGCTGAGGCCAACGGCGGTGACGTCGGCAACGCCGTGGAGAGCGATGAGGGCGAGCAACCACCTTCGTCGTCAGGGGACGTCACGCGGGAGTGATGCCTGCGTCCTTGATGACATCTCGGAGCCCATCGAGGAGCTGGTCCAGGTCTGCTGCTAACGCGGAGCCCATTTCATCGAAGTCCTCGTAGTCGTCGAACCAGTCGATGTACCTGTAGAAGTGCTCTGTCTTCCTCAGGTGGTGTGCCCGCTGCAGTCCTCCGAACTTGTCGGGGTCCTTGGTAATGGCTTCCTCCATCGCCCGCACGAGGCCTTTGGCACCATGGCAGGTGATGCCAAGAGATGAACGCCGCGTCCGGTCCTTGAAGTCCGGCTCGAGCCGGAGGAAGGCCGCCACGTCGGACCCATTCTCAGATGCCTTGTACCAGGCTTCGTCGGGGTACACCGCTAGGTAAATGTCGCCGTCGGATGGACGCCAAGCCTGCCCGTCTGCCTTCAGCTGCGCGACAATCGTGTTGAGCGACTTCCGGAGCTTCTCTTTCGCCCATGCGTCTGCGGCAGGGTGCAGCTCGTTGTTTACAAACTGCACTACCTCGTAGTGCTCGTAGTAGAGCTTGGCTTCCTCACTGTCGATCGACTCGATCTTCATTCTCACCCCCACTCACGAAGCAACGACACGAACTGTTGGAGTATGGACACCGTCCCCTCGTGGACATCGTAGTCCGCGAGGGCCCGCACGACGGTGTCGCACAGGTCGTCGTAGGAGAGTCCGATGAACTCGGCAGAGGACGGGGGTGGCGCCCCCGACGGAGCCAGGTAGACGAAGGCTGTCCCCTTCGCCCTTCGATACCTTCGCGCATACCGCCTCGTCTGCTGATTGTGCTCAGAAGAAGCCATCTTCACCTCGATGACGAGACTAGCCATCGGGGCATGCACCAAGATGTCTACGCGGTCGCCACCCTCCGACTCCTCGCGGTACACCGCCGTAGACCAAAGCGACGAATCGTTCAGGATTCGGATAAGCGCCTCCCGCCCGTGCTGCGGCCGCTTTCGAAGAAGGCGAGTCACGAAATCGAGAAGAACGCGAGTACCCAGGCCGTGCGTGCCCTGAGGATCGAGTAGCCACGCCACAAGTCGGGCGGGGACCTCTTCACGGTTCTGCAGCCCCAGCACGTGGAAGACGTTCGGACTTGCACGCTGATGGGAAAGGCGCTCCGCCCGAGCTGAGGCTGCCGCCTTGAGGAGCGCCAGTCCCGCTCTTGCATCACCGAGACGTTTTGCTTTGCGGTCCCCTTGGAGCTTCTTCGCTTGTGAGAAGAATTCGAGGACTCGGTCACGTTGGGTCTGGTTCATCCCCGAGCCCTACCCCGCGTTCCGGATTTCGTCGTAGAGCAGCTTCGCCAGAGCTCCGACAGATACGTTGAAATCCTCTTCGTTCAGGAACTTCGTAACAATGTCCTGGTTCTTGTCCATCCGGTCGATCATCAGGCCCTCGACCTGTCCTTGATACTGATCGTGAAGTTTTCGAAGGTGTTCGCTTTCGCACGGGCTTGGACCTGCTCGTCGGCCTCGCCGTCCTCGATGATCTGCTCGAACAGGAGCTGGTCGGCCTTGGTGAAGTCGGTGCCGAAGCGCGTTGAGGATATCGATCACCTCGTGGAGCGGGACGGCTTCGACCTCGTCACCGAGCTCATGCACGTCCCAGTGGTGGAACCGGTAGCTCCCGAAGGACTCCTCGAGCTCCGCCTTCGCGCGCTGCCCCTGGTCGTCGACGTAGACGATCCCGTTGGTGTTGCCCCAGGCGAGCCGTGCCTCCGTCGAGAGCAGCTGATCGCGCTCGAGGAAGGGGTGCGGCTCATCATGCCAGGCGGGCCGCTGGATGGGCGGCGGGGCCTCTTCGCGTTTCTCGAACTGGACGCTCATGGTGGCGATGCTCAGCCGAACTCGACCCTCTGCGCAAGCGGCAGCGCGTCGCCGTAGTTGATGGTGCAGGTTTGGCGGCGCATGTATGCCTTCCACGAGTCGGAGCCGGACTCGCGGCCGCCGTCAGTCTCCTTCTCGCCGCCGAAGGCCCCGCC
>CALDQK010000702.1 GCA_937911525.1 uncultured bacterium | reverse complement strand
GGCGGCCTGCCAGCGCGAGGGTGGCTGCCAGGAGTTGTTGCCGGGCTCGATGATCTTGGGGAGGCCCAGCGCGTCGTCGACGTTCATGGTGACCTTGACCTGGCCGGCGACGATGTTGCTCAGCTCGCGCAAGGCGTCGTCGATCATCTCCACTTCCACCTCGTTGGGCTCGCAGTAGAAGATCGCAGAAGTCAGGTCACGGGCGCTGCTGAGGTCGGCGGCGACCGCGACGGCGAGCTTTCGGTCGCCCTCGATAGGGATCACGGCGGCCCGCCAGCCATCCGTCGGAGCCTCTCGGCTCTGCGGCAACAGGTCGAAGCGGATCCCGAGCATCGTCTCGGTGACCCCCGAAACGAGGGCAGCGAGAGACTCGGGAGAAGGCAGCTTGGTGGCGCTCATAGACGAGGTCCTCACGACAGAGTGTGTTCAGGATTTCCGGTACCAACCGGGGCAAACCGAAGTCAGCTTGCTCCCGGCGCTGCGCTCCGCGCAGCCGATACCAATGAAGCCGCCCGGAGAGAGGTGGCTGATGAGTCGCTCCTCGACGCGCTGGCGGTCTTCGCGCGTGAAGTAGATCAGCACGTTCCGGCACAGGATCAGGTCGAACTGACCTGCGTTGGTGGGCAGGCTCTCGAAGAGGTTGTGCTCGGTCCAGGACACGCGACGGCGCACCTGAGTCCGGACTCGGAAGCCCCCCGTGCACTGGCGAAAGTGACGGACCAGACGAGAGCCCGAGACGCCGCGGTTGACCTCGAAGGCCGAGTAGCGACCCTCGCGAGCCTTGTGGATCACGGGCTGCGAGATATCCGTGGCGAGGATCTCGCAGTCGTTGACCACCGTGGGCGCGATCTCGGAGAGCAGGATCGCGAACGAGTAGGCCTCCTGCCCCGTCGAACACGCCGCCGACCAAATGCGCAGGGGGCGGGGGCCCTGCTTGAAGAGCGCAGGCACGATCTCCTGCTTGAAACCCTTCCAAAACGCCTGCTCGCGAAAGAAGTAGGTCTCGTGAGTCGTGAGCGCGTCGAGGACGGCCTTCGCCTCGGGGCTGCCGGCAGAGCCCTGACACGCCCGAACGACGAGCGCCGGGACGTCAGGAAAGCCGAGCTCGCTGGCGACGGGCTGAAGACGAGCGTTGAGGAGATAGTCCTGGTCGTCCTCGAGGACCACTCCCGCTTGTCTTCGCATGAAGTCCTGGGCCAGCTTCCAGGCGTTGGCGGAGCTCTTACTCATCGAGGATCTCTGCCAATCGCTCGCCGAGGAGATCGCTGGAGACGGGCTTCATGATCAAGTCGTCCGCGCCCGCCTCGAGGGCGAGCTGGACCGAGTTGAGGTTGCTCTCCGAGGTGACCATCACCACCCGGAGACCCTGGAACTCGGGCTCGCTCCGCACCGCCCGCACGAGCTGTAGACCGTCCATCTCGGGCATGTGCCAGTCGGTCAGCACCAAGGTGCAGTCCGGGCACACCCGCAGCGCCCCGAGGGCCTTCTTCCCGTTGGAGGCCGTGTAGACCTGCCAACCCAACGCCTCCAGCGTGCGCTGCTGCATCCGACGAACCGCCATGGAGTCGTCGACGACCAAAGCCTTGCGGACCATGCTCAGACCTCCTGACTGCGCCCGACGAGCGCGTCGACGTCGACACCCATCACGATCTCGCCCTCCACGGGACAGATCACGCGCACGAACTCGCGGTGGCGCGCCCCCAAGGTGTCAGGCGGCAGGCGCCAGTCCTCGGAGGGCAAGTCCAGCACGTCGCCGATGTCGTCCACCAGGAGACCGACCAGGCGCCCGTCCGACTTGACGACCAGCAGCTTGCCGCCGTCCTCCACGCCGTCCTCGTCCACGCGCACGGGCCGGGGAGGGAAGTGCAGCCGCTTGCGCAGATCGATCACCGACATCAGGCCGCCGCGCAGGTTCAGCAGCCCGACGATGTGCCCCGGGGCGAGCGGGATCGGCGTCAGCTGCTGCGCCATCAGGACCTCCTGCACGTCCTCGACCCTCACCGCGAACTTCTCGTCGCTCAGGACGAAGGTCGCCCACTTGTTCATCTCGCTGCGCAAGAACGTCGTCGCAGTGCCGCTCACGCTGCCACCTCCTGATGGGTCCGTCGCTCGCCGCAGACCCGCTCGAGGGCCTGCACCAGGTGCTCCCGCCGGCGCTTGTCGACCACCTCGACCTCGCCGAGGACGTTGCAGTCGCGGGCCAGCGCGGGGTCGCCCGCGTCGAAGCTGAACACCACCACCGGGAGGTCCGCCCGCTCCTGACGCGCCGAGAGGCACTGCTCGAGCTCTCGAGCCCGCACGGGGCTGCAGCCTGGGTCGATCACCAGCGCGTCGAAGCCGTGGATCCGCGAGCTGCGCAGCTCCTGGACCGCCCCGCTCCCATCGCAGAGTGACACGACCCGGTAGCCCTGCCGCTCGAGGAAGCTCGTCGTGGCGCAGCGCATGGCGGCCTCTCCGTCCACGACCAGAACCCGCCCCTTGTGGGAGCTCCGCTGGCTGCGCTCGCTGCTGCCGAAGGAGGGCACCCGCTCACGCAGGATCTCGTAGACGTCGAGCACCAGGGTCGTCCGCCCGTTGATCACCTCGCGGCCCTGGACGTAGCGCATGCTGCGCGAGGTCGCGTCGGCCTGGACGGCCACCTCCACCACGTCGAGGATCTCGTCCACGTTCATGCCGACGGGCTGACCGAAGTCGAACACGATCAGCTGGAGCTCCTCGCCCCGGTCCATGGGCTGCGGGAAGCTGAACAGCTCGTTGGGCCGCACCAGGGTCAGCAAGTCCTCGCGGTATTGGAGGACCTCCTGGCCGAGGACCCGCTCGATCCGCTCGCTCGGAACCCGCTCCAGCCGCGCGATCATGCCCAGGGGAACGGCGCACTGCTGACCGCCAGCCATGCAGAGCATGTAGGGCTCGCTGGTCACCCCTTCGCCCACGGACTCCTGGTCGAGCTCGAGGCTGTCCCGGGCCGAGACGTCGATTCCAGCCATTTCAGCCACCCCCGAGACCTCGATGATCAGCGCCACTCCGCCGTCGCCGAGCACCGTCGCGCCGGCGTAGCAGCTCAGACGCCGCAGCTCACCGTGCAGCGGCTTGATCACGATCTCCTCGGTCTCCGCGATCTCGTCCACGATCAGGCCGTAGCGACGGGAGCCGACCGCGACCACGACCACGTTGACTCCGCCGCGCTGGTCCGTTCGCTCGCCCAGCTGGAGCACGTCGTTGAGGCGCACCAGGGGGAGCACCTCGCCGCGCAGGCGGTAGATCTCAGCGCCGCGGACGTGCTCGATCGCCGTCTTCGCGTCCTCCTCGCTCAGGTAGACCAACTCGAGCAGGTTGACCTGGGGGATCGCGAAGCGGTGGCCGCGCGACTTGACCAGCAGCGTCGGAATGATCGCGAGGGTCAAGGGCATCCGGAAGCGGATCGTCGTGCCCTTCCCGACCCGCGACTCGATCTCGGCGGTGCCGCCCGAGCGCTCGAGGTTCGTGCGCACTACGTCCATCCCGACCCCGCGCCCGGAGATGTCGGTCACCTGCGAGGCCGTGCTGAAGCCGGGCTGGAAGATCAGGTCCACCGCCTCGCGGTCGCTGAGTCGGCTGGCCTCGCCCTCGCTCAAGAGGCCCTTCTCGACCGCCTTGCGGCGCAAGAAGTGGGGGTCGAGCCCCTTGCCGTCGTCCTCGATCTCGATCGAGACCATGCCGCCTTCGTGGCTCGCCCGGACGTGCAGGCAACCGGTCGGCGGCTTGCCGCGCGCCTCGCGCGCCTCGGGAGACTCGATCCCGTGGTCGACGGCGTTGCGCACCACGTGCATCACGGGGTCGCGGATCACCTCCACCAGCGCCTTGTCGATCTCGGTCGTCGTCCCGTCGATCTGCGTCTGAACCCGCTTGCCGGTCGTCTGACACAGGTCACGAATGATCCGCGGGATCCGCTCGAAGACCCGCGCCACCGGCTGCATGCGGCTCTTCATGATCTCCTCCTGGATCTCGGAGGTGACCAGGCTCAGCCGCTGACACGCCGCCTGCGCGACGACGTTGCCCTCGCGCTTGGTCGTCATCAGCTGCACGATCTGGTTGCGCGCCAGCACCAGCTCGCCCATCAGGTTCATCAGCCGGTCGAGCACCTTCACGTTCACGCGGACCGTGCCCTCGCCGCTGACGTGGGCCCCTCCGCTCGGCGCCTTCGGCTCGCGAGCCAGGGAGCGAGAGGGAGGCTCCGGAGCCTCAGGCGCGCGAGCCTCGGCCGGCGCGTGGAACTCGGGCTCGGGGGTCGGAGCGGCCGGGGCCGGAGCCGCCGCCTCGACGGTCTGCGGCGCCTCCTCCCGCGACGCCGGCGCCGCCTCGGGCTCGGGCTGGGCCTCGACCTCAGGCTCGTGCGCAGCGAAGAGCTCCGCGGGCGGCTCTTCGGCGAGGGGAGCGGGCGCCGCCGGCGCGGGCTCTTCCGGGGCGCGCTCGGCCTCGCACCCGTCCTCCGCCAGGAAGGCCGTCAAGCGAGCGACCAGGTGGTCGACCGCGACGGTCCCCTCCTCGAGGGTCTCGTTGACGTTGTTGAGCATCTCCCGCAGGGCATCGTTGACCTCCATCAGGCAGGAGAAGTGCGCGGGACGCGGCGTAATGCTCCCCTCCCGCATCCGGTCGAGGAGGTCCTCTCCCACGTGGCTGAGGCGCAGGATGCGCGGGTAGTCGAGGTATCCCGAGGTCCCCTTGATCGTGTGCACGTCCCGGAAGAGCACGTCCAGCAGGTCGTCGGCCGGGTTGCCCGACTCGGCGTCCAGGAGCAGCTGCTCCAGCCTGCCGAGCGCCTCGAGCGACTCGGCTACGAAGATCTCGACGATCTCTGGGTCCCGTTCGAAGTCAGCGCTCATGTTCAATACCCCTCGATCCAACTCAACACCGACTTCGCCAGTCGGTCGCCCGGCACCACCGCGTCGGCCGCTCCTGCCGCCACGACTGCCTTGGGCATGCCCCACACCACGCTGCTCTCTTCGTCCTGCACCACCACCGAGGCCCCGGCGTCCTTGAGATGCTTGGCGCCGATCGCGCCGTCGCAGCCCATGCCCGTAGCGACGACTCCCACGCAGCACCCCCCGCAAGCAGCGGCGACGGAGCGAAAGAGTGGGTCGACCGCGGGGCGGCAGTTGTGCTCGGGCGGGGTGGCGCTCCAGCGGCACACGAGGCCGCCAGCAGCAGAGCGCGCGACCGTCAGGTGCGCGTCGCCGCGCCCCGCCACGTAGATCCCCCCCGGCTCAATGGCCTGGCCTTCCTCGGGGGAGACGACCGTGCCGCCGATCTTTCGGCGCATGTGATCGATCATGTAGCCCAGGTGCTGCTCGAGCATGTGCTGGGCCAGCACGATCGGCGTCTGGGTGCCCGCCCGCAGCTCCTGAAGCAGCTTCAGGACCACGGGCGGACCTCCCGTGCTGGCGCCGATCGCGATCAGCTCCCGCTGCCCCCGCCGCGGCGGGAGCTTGCGCAGGAAGGCCTTCGTCGAGAGGACCGGCCCCGTCGGGATCGGCCGCTGAGCCCGGGTCTGGAGCCCGGCGAAGGTCCGCTCGAGCTGGCTCGCCAGCTCTTGCGCCGCCCCAGGCCCCGAGGGCTTGAGGATCAACGCCGCGGCCCCCAGGACCAGGGCGTCCACCTCGGTGCTCGCCGTCGAGCTGGTCCCGCCCGTCACCAGGATCGGGGCCACCTCGGGCTGCTCGCGCCTGACCCACGCGAGCAGGTCGAGCCCCGACTCGCCCTGGAGCACGACGTCGATCGTGACGGCGTCCACGTCACCCTTGGAGATCCTCCGCTGGGCGTCGGCGCCGTTGGACGCCGTGTCGACGACTTCGACCTTGTCGAGGTTGCGCATGGCCTTGCGAAGCACCAGTCGATAGACCGGGTCGTCGTCGACCACGAGCACCCTCAGGGGGCTCCGAGCGGTGTGCAGTGCGGCGTTCACCGAGCTGGCTCCCACCCGTTCCTAGACGTTGGTCCGGGCCTGATCGACGAGCTTGGTCAGGTCGCCGGCGACGCCCCGCAGGCTGTCGGCGCGCATGCGCGCCAGCTCCGCGTTCTTCTCGCCTTCGCGAGCGGCCTCCTGCACGGCGCCCATGTTCTCGACCACGTCGACCACGCCGGCGCTGACCTCCTGGGCGTTGCGCGCCACGTCGCGCACGGTGGCCGTCTGCTCCTCGACCGAGGCCGCGATCGAGTTGGCGAACTCCTCCACCTTCTCCATCACGCCGAGGATCGCGCCGATCGCGTCCACGCTGCGGTTGGTGTCGGTCTGGATCCCGTCGACCTGCTTGGAGATCTCCTCGGTCGCCCGAGCGGTCTCCTTGGCCAGCTCCTTGACCTCGTTCGCGACGACCGCGAAGCCCTTGCCGGCCTCGCCCGCTCGAGCGGCCTCGATCGTGGCGTTCAGGGCCAGCAAGTTGGTCTGCTGCGCGATCGCCGAGATCACCTTGGTGACCTTGCTGATCGCCGCCGAGCTGTTGCTGAGCGCCTTGATGATCTTGTCGGCCTCCATGGCCTGCTCACGGGCCTCGCCCGCCACGCGCGCCGACTCCGTCGCGTTGCTCGCGATCTCGCGGACCGTCGCCGAGAGCTCCTCGGACGCGGCGGCCACCGAGGCCACGTTGCTCTTGATCTGGTCCGTGGCCGCGCAGACCGTGCTGACCTGCGCCGAGGTCTCGGTCGAGCCTGCCGCGAGCTGCTGCGCCAGCACGCCCAGCTCGTCGGAGGCCTCGCTCAGGCCCTGGCCGGTGGTGTTCACGCGCTCGATCAGGGTCGCGCGGCCCGTGATCACCTCCCAAGCCACCGCGGGGCCCATGTAGCGACCCTGGTCGTCCCGGATCGCGTAGCACTGCAGCTTCAGCTTCTCCTCGCCGACGCTGATCATCGCGGTGTGCGGCAGGTTGCTCGGGTCGGAGAGCATCCGCCGCTGGTGGGCGGGGCTCTTGTGGAACACGTCCATGGACGAGCCGACCACCTGATCGATGGGCACCGGCAAGCTCGAGCCGAGCTTGCGCAGGTTGCGGATCGAGGCCGGGTTCGCGTAGCGGATCACGAAGTCCAGGTCGCAATACATGATCGCGATCGGCGAGTGCTCGACCAGCGAGCTGACTCGCTGCGCCTGACGCTCGGCCTCGACCTGCTTGGTCACGTCCGTGGCGACCTTCACGACGCCGGTCGGCTGGCCGTCCTCGCCGAAGACCGGCGAGTAGGTGGCATGCAGGACGACCTTCCGTCCCGAGCCGGTCACCCGATCGAAGCGGCCCTGGAAGCTCTCGCCCGCGCGCAGCCGGCGCCAGAAGCTCTGGTAGTCGGGCGAGCGCGTGTATTCGGGCTCGCAGAACATGCGGTGGTGCCGCCCGGCGATCTCCTCCGGGGTGTATTCCATCGCCTGCAAGAAGAGGTCGTTGGCCTCCTTGATCGTGCCGTCCAGCTCGAACTCGATCCGCGCCATGGTCGAGTCGATCGCGTTGAAGACGCCCTGCGCCCGCTGCGCTTCGCCGCTGGCCCAGCTCCCGCTCTCGCTCTCGGCGCTGACGAAGGCGGCCACCAGGGCCACGCCGTCGGGCTTGCCATCGGCGTCGAGGGTCGGGGTGTAGCTGGCCTCGACCCAGCGCTCGCCGCCGTCCTTGGCCAGCAGCTTGAACTTGCCGGTGAAGAACTCGCCCTGCCCGAGGCGGGCCCAGAAGTCCCGGTACTCGTCGCTGACCGCGTGCTGCGTGGAGACGAACATCCGGTGGTGCGCGCCGGTCAGTTCGTCCTTGCTGTAGCCGATCCCCTTGCAGAAGTTCTCGTTCGCGCGACGGACGACGCCGCCGACCTCGAACTCGATGACCGCGAGCGAGCAGTCGACGGCTGCCGCGATCCCGCGGGCGCGCTCCTGACTGAAGGTGGACGCCCCCTTTCCGTTGCGCTTGACCCGCCCCGACTCCGCGAGGCTCTTACGAAGAAGTGCGGCAGTTCCGCCCGACCCAAACTCAATGCCCATTTGATCCCTCTCAAGGTTCAGGGGTCATCGTCGGCCCGGCTTGGGGATCCTTGAGCGGAATTTCTCGACCCGCCGCCGCGCCAAGAAAGGGCTAAAGCCATCTCATCGGGGGCCGAAGATGTGCGCGTAGGCCACGGAACAACGAAAGGGAGGCCGACGTGCCACGAATCTTGACGGTCGACGACAGCGCGGCAATTCGCTCCATCGTGAGCAAGCAGGTAAAGGTCCTCGGGTTCGAAGTAGATCAGGCCAGGGACGGCGTGGAGGGGCTCGAGAAGCTGGCCGCGGGCAGCTACGACATGGTCCTCCTCGACGTCACGATGCCTAACCTCGACGGCCCGGGCATGCTCGAGAAGATGCGCGCCGGCGGCGACAAGACGCCGGTCGTGATGCTGACCTCGGAGTCGAAGAAGGGGATCATCGCCTCGGTCATGAAGCTGGGGATCGACGACTACATCCTCAAGCCCTTCAAGCCCGACGAGCTGCGCGCCAAGATCCTCAAGACCCTCAAGCTCGAGGCGGCTCCAGCGGCGGCCAGCGGCGCGGCCCCGGCGGCCAGCGGCGGGGGCGGGGGCGGGGGCGGCGACCTGCTCTGCATCGACGACATGGCGAACGTGCACAAGAAGCTGCAGTCCTTCCTCCCCGAGTCGCTCTCCTTCACCGGCGCCACCTCGTCGGCCGAGGCGATCCAGGCCTGCAAGGGCGGCGAGTTCAAGGTGATCCTGCTCGACACGGTGATCCCCGGCGTCGACAGCGCGGTCTTGATGCAGCAGCTGCGCGCGCTCCAGCCGGGCGCCAAGGTCGTGGCGCTCGCGCTGCGCTCGGCCGGCGAGTCGGCAGGCCAGGGCTACGACGGCCTGCTGGGCAAGCCCTTCAACAGCGAGAGCGTGGAGGACTTCCTGATGCAGCACTTCCAGAGCCAGGACGCGCTGACCTGCGAGGAGAACCGCGCCATCGCGAGCGCCTTCCACGGGAGCGAGGACGGCCTCAAGCGCTACTTCCAGCGCTTGGAGCAGCTGATGAGCGAGTTCGTGGGCAAGGCGGCTGACGCCTGTCACGACGAGGTGATCTTCGACATGCGCGCCGTCCCCGCGCAGCCCAAGGAGGCGCCAGCCCTGGTGATGGCAGTCGACAAGCAGGCCAAGAACTTCGGCATGCGCCTGACCCTGGTCGGGACCCCCGAGGTTCAGAGCGTCCTGTCCGGGATCGCCGAGACCGCGGCGGTACCCTTCCACACCTCGCTCGAGGCCGTCGGCTGCTAAGCCCCCAGAGGCGTTGAGCCATGGCACTCGTCGAAGACCTCAGCGAGCGGCTCCAGGGCATCGTCCAGGCGCGTCTCAACAACGACGCCCTGGTCCTGCCCTCGCTCCCCGGCCCCGCGGCGCGCGCGCTCGAGGCGCTCGACCAGGGCGGGGAGCCCCGCGAGGTGGTTCCTCACCTCTCTCGCTGCCCCCTGCTCGCGGTCCAGGTCCTCCAGGCCGCCGCGGCGGGGGGCGAGGCGCCCTCCTCCCTGCAGGAGGCGGTGGCCGCCTTGGCGCCGCAGCGCCTCAAGGGCGCTGTGGTCGCGGCCTGCGCCCACGGCGTGTTCGAGTCGCGCGATCCACGGATCGCGCGCTCGTGTCAGCGCCTCTGGCAGCACTCGATCGGGGTCGCGCTCCTGGCGCGCGACCTCGCGGCGCTCAGCGGCAGCCCGGACGCAGAGCTGGCCTTCCTGGCTGGGCTGCTGCACGACGTCGGCAAGCCCCTGGCAGCTTCGCTCTTGCTCGAGGCCGAGCGCATGTCGCAGCGCCGGCTGGTCGACAGCGACACCTGGCTCGAGGTGGTCAAGGCCAGCCACCAGTCCCTGGGGCTGGCGCTGGCGGAGCGCTGGGGCCTCCCCGCGGAGGTGGTCGAAGTGATCATGGACGTAACCGAGTTCGACGTCACCCAGCGCAGCTCGCCCGCGAACTTCGCCCGCTTCGCCAACGCAGCCGCCAAGCAGGCTGGGCTCTACGAGGGCAGCTACGACGCCGAAGACAACGACGCGCTGCTCATGATCGGGCGCTCGATGCTCGACATCGACGACGCCGCCCTCGAGCGCCTGTGCGCGAACCTCGAGGACCGCTCCAGCGAAGAGAAGGCAGCGTGACCATGAGGCCCCTCCACCAGGCGGTGCCGCACCTCGCGACGGCCTTCGACCCCAGCCTGCTCGGCTACAGCGCGGACGCCGCCTTGCGAGACGCGTTCGACCAGGCCCTCGAGGGGCGGAAGCTGCGCTGGGCCGACAACCTGGCCGAGGTCGTGATCGAGCTCGGTCAGGATCGGGAGCTGATGCTCCTGCTCGACGTCCGCGCGGAGGGCACCCTGGCGCTGCTCGACCAGCTGCGCAGCTCCCAGCACTTCTCGCGGCGGATCGTGATCGGGCTCAGCTCGGAGGACTCCCAGCTGGTGTTCGAGGCGCTCCAGGCTGGGGCGAGCGACTGCTTCAGCCAGCCCTTCGCGCCGAGCCTGATCCAGGCCAAGCTGGCCTTCTTCGCCACGCGGGCGCGCGGCCAAGGCGGGATCCGCCTGGGCGCCTACGAGCTGCTCGAGCCCCTCGGGCGCGGCAGCTACGGCACCGTCTACCGCGCCCGCCATCCCGAGTTCGGGGACTCGGTCGCGCTCAAGCTGATCTCGGACGAGCTCTTGGCCGACGACGAGGCCCGGGCCCGCTTCCAGCGCGAGGTGCAGATCCTGTCCAGCCTGCGGCTGCCCTTCCTGGTCCGCTTCCTCGAAGCCGGCGAGGCCGCTGGCCGCCACTACCTCGCCATGGAGCAGGCCCGCGGCGAGAGCGCCCAGGCCGTCCTCGAGCGCGACGGGCCCTTCACCCTCGAGGCCGGCCTGCGGGTCGCCCGAGGTCTCAGCAGCTGCCTGGCCGGGCTCCGCGCCCACGGCCTCGTGCACCGCGACGTCAAGCCGGCCAACGTGATCCTGAGCGACCGGGGCGAGCCGATCCTGATCGACCTCGGCCTGGCGAAGGACCTGGCGTCGCCTGGAATCACCGCGTCCACGGCGCTGATGGGCACCCCGATCTTCTTCGCCCCAGAGGTCGTGCGCGGCGCGAAGGAGAGCTGCCTCAGCGACGCCTACGCGCTCGGGATCACCCTCTGGACGCTCTGGACGGGTCGCGTCCCCTACCACGAGGACACGGTGTTCGACCTCCTGCGCAAGATCGCGACCGGAGAGCCGATCCACCCGCTGCGCTCGATCCGCAAGGACCTCCCCCCGCTCGTGGGAGCCCTCGTGGACGGCTTGCTCGACCCCAACCCCACCACCCGCACCGAGATCGAGGTCGCCGCCGCAGGCTTCGCCCGCCTGCTCGCTCGCTGGGAAGGCCTCTACCCCGGCCAGCCCGACACCGCGATCGTCCACCAGCTGCCGAAGGGCATTCGCCCCGCGAGCGATCTGGACCCCGACGCGCCGACCCAGGTCCTCGAGCGCCTCGGCGACCGCCTGGACATCGCCGCCATGCGGCGGGCCCTCTCGGGCCTCGACAAGACGACCAAGACCGAGCGCATGCGCCGCAAGCACGGCTGAGCGCACCCTCCGGGAGTGCCCAAGCGAGGCAACTTCCCAGCCGCTAAGCTGGCCAGGGAGGGAGCGTTCGGATGATCGTCACGTGTCCAGGTTGCCGCGCAGGCTATCCGGTCCCGCCTCAGGCCGACCCCCGGGCTCCTTTCCGCTGTCCTCGCTGCGGCGCCAGCGCGCTGATGAGTGACCTGTTCCGCGCCGCAGCCGCGGCTCCCCAGGGCTACCCCCCTCAGCAGGGCTACCCGCCCCAGCAGGGCTACCCCCCTCAGC
>CALDQK010000701.1 GCA_937911525.1 uncultured bacterium | reverse complement strand
CCCGCCGCGAGGCCCACGCCCAGCTCGAGGCGCGCCGCCGCCGCCTGATCGGCCAGGTCCAGAACCTGCGCGCCGGCCTCGAGACCCTCAGCCACAAGATCACCAAGGCCCAGTCGGGCGTGGCCGCGATCGAGGCCCGCCGCGAGCAGGCCCTCTCGCTCAGCGGCGGGCGGGCCCTCGAGGCCCTGCGCCGCAACGGCCTGGACGGGATCCACGGCACGGTCAGCGAGCTGATCCGCTTCGACACCGACATGGCCGACGCGCTCGAGGCCGCGGCCGCGGGCCGGCTGAACCTGCTCGTCGTCGACGACGAGGACGTGGTCGGCCGCGCGATCAAGATCCTCAAGCGCGAGAGCGCTGGCCGGCTCAGCTTCGCGCCCCTCAGCCGGGTGCGCGGCCAGAAGCCCCCCGCCACCCCCCGCGGGCGCGGCGTGGTCGGCTTCGCGATCGACCTGATCGAGTCCGACTCGCTCTACACCAACGTGATGCGCGAGGTGTTCGGCTCGACCCTGGTCGTCGAGCGCTTCGACGACACCAAGCCCTTCATCGGCAAGTTCCGCATGGTGACCCTCGACGGCGACGTCGTGAACCGGAACGCGATCATGACCGGCGGCTCCAAGGGCCGGCGCGGCGGCCTGCTCGCCGCCGCGGCCCAGGCCGACAAGCTGGTCGGCGAGCGCCACAAGGAGGTCAAGGAGCTGGAGCGCCAGCGCGCAGCCGCCGTCAAGGCGCTGAGCGAGACCGAGCGCGAGCTGATCGAGGTCGGCGAGCAGGTCGAGTCGGGCCGGGCCGCCCTGGCCGAGGCCGAGGCGCGCAGCGCCTCGCTGGCCGGCGAGCTGAACCGCCTCGAGAGCACGCTCGGGCCCAAGAGCAGCCAGCTGGAGCAGATCGAGGCCGAGCTGGCCACGGTCCGGGCCGAGCTGGAGCGCGTCTCCACCCGCCTGACCGAGGTCCGCGGCGAGCTGGCCCGCCTCGACAACGCCCAGAGCGGCCTGGACGACCCGACCGACAACGAGGCCTACGCCGAGCTGGAGCGCCAGGCGACCCAGCTCGAGCGCGAGCGCCAGCCCCTGATCCAGGCGATCGAGGAGCTGCGCCGCGAGGAGGCCGAGGTCGGGACCGCCGTCTCGACGAGCGCGCTCAAGCTCGAGGCCGCCCGCGAGGCGCTGAGCAAGCACGAGGCCGAGCAGGCCGAGCTCGCTCAGCAGCAGGCCAAGCTGGCCGAGACCCAGGCCACCGCCAAGGCGGCCCTGGCCGAGAAGGAGGCGGCGCTGGCCGAGCTCAGCAGCGAGCTCATGGCGCTGACCAAGAAGCGCGACGAGCTGCGCGCCGAGGCCCGCAAGGCCCGCGATATCGCCCGCGACGCCGAGCGCGACCTCGACCTCCAGAAGGAGCGGATCAAGAAGGCCCGCCTCGACCTCGACGTCCTGCGCCAGCGGGCCGAGGAGCTGCGGACCGCCGCCGAGGAGCGCGAGATCGAGGTCCCTGGCCCCGACGAAGCGCCGACCGACATTCCGCGAGAGCGAGGACGGATTCAAGGGATCCTGCGCAAGGTCGACAAGGAGCTCGAGGGCCTCGGCGCGGTCAACGCGCTCGCGATCCAGCAGTACGAGGAGACCGAGACCCGCAAGCAGCAGCTCGAGGACAAGGTCGAGGTGCTCGAGCGGGAGAAGACCGAGATCCGCACGAGGATCGTCGACCTGGAGGGCAAGAAGAAGACGGCCTTCCTCGACGCCTTCGCCCGGGTCCGCGACGCCTTCGCCGAGTGCTACTACGAGCTGGGCCGCGGTGAGGGGCGCCTGATCCTCGAGGACCCCAAGGACCCCTTCGCGGGCGGCCTCCAGATCAAGGTCCGGCCGCGCGGCAAGAAGCTGAGCCGAATGGAGGTCATGTCGGGCGGCGAGAAGGCGCTGACGGCCTTGGCGCTGATCTTCGCGCTGCAAGAGGTCAGCCCCGCCGCCTTGTTCGTCTTCGACGAGGTCGACAAGGACCTCGACGGCGTCAACACCAAGATCCTGGCGGACGCGATCCGGCGCCGCGCCGACGAGCGGCAATACGTGGTGATCAGCCACCACCGCACCATGCTCGAGCGCAGCAACCAGACCCTCGGCGTGACGATGCGCAAGGGCTTCGGGACCGTGGTCACCGGAGTCAGCGTCGAGGAAGGGGGCGCTCACGACGACTCGATCACCGAGCTTGCGCACGCCGCGCAGACGGAGGTGGGCGAGTGATCCTCGAGCGCGACGACGCCGCTGACCTCGGCGGCGCTGACTGGGACGACGACGACGCCAGCTGGGACATGCCCCAGATCGCCACCGGCGAGCAGGACCTCGAGGCCCAGCTGCAGGCCGCCGTCGGCCTCGGCAACGACCCCGGCCTCGAGCTCCTGGTCGACCTGGCCAAGAAGGGCGAGGCCGACCCCTGGGACCTGGACGTGGTCTCGCTCACGGACCGCTACCTCGAGGCGCTCGACGAGCAGCTCGACGCGCGGGACCTGGGCCGGGTGGCGCGGCTGATCTTCTACGCCGCCTGCCTGATCCACCTCAAGGCGCAGGCCATGGCCGTCCAGCAGCGCGAGCTGGACTACGACGAGGCCCTCGAGCAGGCCCTGGCCGACGAGGTGGACTGGGGCGAGGGCGAGGGCCGCAACGCCTGGACGCCCCAGCTGCGCCCCGGGGATCAGCCCCTCGACTACGGCTTCCTGCGCGGCCAAGACGGCGGGCAGGGCGTCGACCCGGCGCTCTTCCTCTCGCCGCGCGAGCAGCCCCTGCGCTCCCGCGGGCTGACCCTGGTCGACCTGATCCACGCCCTGCGTGACTACGACGACCGCCTGGCCCACCGCGAGCTGCTCGAGAGCGAGCCGGACTTCGACGAAGACCGGGCCATGGTCGAGTGCGTCGGCTCCAGCCACCAGGACGACCTCGAGGGGGACATCGTCCGCGTGCGCGAGCTGCTCTGGGACCTGCTCGGCAAGGACCAGGAGCAGCCCGAGAACGACCGCGTCGAGCTGACCCAGCTGACCTGCCAGGACCGCACGCGGGCGGCCGCCTTCCTGGCGCTGCTCTTCCTCGTCCAGGACGGGGAGGTCTACCTCGAGCAGACCGAGGAGGAGTTCTACGGGCCCCTGTTCGTGGTCCGCGGGCCGCACTTCGGCGAGGTGCGCGCGGGGGTCTCGATCGGGGACGAGGACGAGTCCTGGAGCGACGAGGACGAGGGCGACGACGAGGAGTGGGAGGACGTCGAGGGTCGGGCCGGCCGGGTCGACGAGGACGAGGAGGTTGAGGCGTGAACGAGGTCGAGAACGAGAACGAGGTGGAGGCCGTGGCCGAGACCGACGAGGCGACGGCCGAGACCGACGAGGCGACGGCCGAGACCGACGAGGCGACGGCCGAGACCGTGACCGACTCCGAGACCGAGGAGCCGACGACCGAGACCGAGGAGCCGACGACCGAGACCGAGGAGCCGACGGCCGAGACCGAGGAGCCGACGGCCGAGACCGAGGAGCCGACGGCCGAGACCGAGGAGCCGACGGCCGAGGCCGAGACCGAGGAGCCGACGGCCGAGACCGAGGAGCCGACGGCCGAGACCGAGACCGAGGAGCCGACGGCCGAGACCGAGGACGACGGCGAGGAGATCGTGGTCGCCGAGGAGGAGCTCTCGGCGGGGAGGGGGATCGGCGAGACCATGAGCCCCGAGCAGCAGTCGCTGCTCGAGGGCGTGATCCGTCAGGTTCAGCCCGGCAACGAGGCCCCTGAGCTCGTGATCTGCGCGCAGCTCTTCTCGGCCCACAAGCCGCTCTCGATCGCCGAGCTGGCCGCCAACCTGGCGATGGGCGTCGAGGCCGTCGAGGCCGCGCTGAGCTCGCTGAGCGAGACCCTGCGCATGTCGCCCTTCGGCGTGTTCCGGCGCTCGGTCCGGCGCAAGGGCCCCAAGAGCCGGCCCACGACCGGCTACGTGCTCGACCTCAAGCCCATGTTCCGCCGCAACGTGGCCACGGTCGGCCGCCCCGTGCTGGGACAGGGCCTGACCGAGACCCTGGCGCTGATCGCGCTCAACCAGCCGATCAGCCAGTCGCGCCTGGTGCGCGAGCGGGGCAGCTCGGTCTACGAGCACGTCAAGGAGCTCGTGGCCCGCGACTGGGTCCAGAAGTACAAGGCCGGCCGCAGCTACGAGCTGCGCACGACCGAGACCTTCGCGGCCGAGTTCGGGCTCGAGAACGACCCCGCCCTGATCAAGCGCGCCCTGGCCCGCGCGGCCGGCGTCGAGGGGGCGCCCGAGGTCGTCGGCAGCGACCGCGTGCTCTACGAGGGGGAGACCGCGCCCAAGCTGGTCGCCGAGGCCAAGGCCCACGAGCCCTCACCGGCCGAGCTGGCCCGGCGCAGGGCCGTCGAGGCCGCCCGCGAGGCGGCGCTCCAGGCCCTGCTCCAGACCGAGGGCCTCGAGTCCCAGCACTTGCTGCGTCCCGACTTCGGCGCCGCGCCGGCGGCCGAGCAGGCCCCCGCCAGCGAGGGCTTCGCGCCCCTGCCGCAGGAGAACTGCGTGGTCAGCGGCGGCCAGGCCCCGCAGCCCAAGCAGGTCGAGGCCGAGCCGAGCGAGGAGGCCGCGAGCTTCCACGCCGGCGAGGGCGTGGTGAGCGGCGGCGCGCCGCCGGTCCGCAACCGCATTCTTCAAGAGATCAAGGAGGCCCGCATGAAGCGCGAAGCAGAGCAGAAGACCACCGAGCAGGACACCAACGAGGACAGCCAGGGCACCTCCCGCGTCGCCCACCTCCTCTCGCTGCTGGACGACGAAGGCACCGACGACGACTGGTAACCAGTCGCGTCGGTGAGGCGAAGCTCCTTCGTGGGCTTCGCCTCGCTGCGTGTACCGACTCCATGTGTGATTGCGTCTGGGTGCTTGCGTCTGAGTCTGTGAGAACCGGGGAAGTGGGCGAGGGGACGACATGAGCGACTTGACGAGGCCAGCCGAGCTGCGGCGCTTGATCGAGGACTCCGGCCACGCGTTCGGCGTGATCGAGAAGGCCGTCGAGACCCTGCGGGACCGGCTCGAGACGCTCGAGCCCGACGACGAGGACGTGGTCGAGATTCTGCGCGCGCACCTGCTCGCGATCGGCAGCCCCAGCGACGTGCTCAAGCTCTTCACGCTCGAGATGATCGAGCGGGCCGCGACCCCCGAGCAGGCCGAGGCGATCTACGTGGAGGTGCTCGAGGTCCTCGCGCGCTCCCCGATCCGGCCCGAGCGGACCTATCCGGTCGAGCGCGCCGTGGTCAAGAAGCTCGGCGACAAGGGCGTCGAGCGCGCCCTCTCGGCGCTGGCCGTCCTGGCCGGCCGCGAGGTCTACCCTCTCTCCCGGACCGCCGCCCGAGCCGTAGCCGCCATCGTGGGCAGCACGGACCAGGACGCGATCACCGACCGGCTCAAGCGCGACGACCTGCCCGAGGCCAGCGCCCCTGACGAGCTGAGCGAGGGGGTCAAGCGGGCGCTCTTCCCCCAGAAGCGCAGCTCGACCAAGTCCAGCCAGGCCCGCCGCCGCGAGCTGACGCGCCAGAACGCCCTGCCCGACCTCGCCGCCGCCGGCCTGCGCCCCGAGACCGACCGCGCCCGCCAGCAGCGGCTCAAGCTGATCGTGCGCGGCGCCGACCGCGACCCCAAGCGCTGCGGCAACTGCGACCAGCTCGGCCCCGCTCGGGTCGGGCACATGGTCCCGCCCAGCCGCGGCGGGACCGACCTGCCCGGCAACCTGGTCGTGCTCTGCCGCGAGTGCTTCCGCCGCCTGCCCCGCACCCGCGCCGAGGCCTTCGACGAGGAGGGCGCGCCCAACGCGGCCGCGCCGGGGCAGCTCTCGCTCTTCTGAGGAGGGGGCGGTCGCTCAGGAGCGTCACTGCTTGGGGCGCGCCGGGTTTCCCAGCACGACCGAGTTCGCCTCGACGCTCTTGGTGACCACGGCGCCGAGCCCGATCGTGGAGCCGCCTCCGATGGAGATCGCGTCCCGCAGGGTCGCATTCGGTGCGATCCAGGCGTTCTCGCCCACGGTGACCCCGCCGCTCACCTCGGCGCACGCGATGACGAAGGCGCCGCGCTTGATCGTGCAGTTGTGCGCAATGTGGACCAGGTTGTCGATCTTGACGTGGTCTTCGATGACCGTGTTCCCCAAGGTGCCTCGCGCGACGCAGGTGCAGGCTCCGATCTCCACGTGGTCGCCGATCACGACGCTCCCCAGGTGAATGAACTTGACCGGGCGCCCGGAGGGATCACGCGAGTAGCCGAAGCCGTCGCTCCCGATCGAGGTGTTCGCGCGGATCAGGCAGGACTCGCCGATCGTGACGTTCTCTTCGATCACCACGTTCGGTTCGATCACCGTATGGGCGCCGATCGTGACCCCCTTCTTCAGCACGACGTTCTCGCCGATACGAGCGGTCGGATGAACGCGGGGCTCCTCCTGGCTGCGACGGAACCCGACCCGGCGCTCGAGCTCCGCCAGCAGCTGAATGTAGGCCAGCCGAGGGTTCTCGCTCGGGACAGCCAGCTGGAAGCTCGGCGCGAGCGCGGGGGTCGTCACGACGACCGCGGCGTCATGCGTGGTCGCTTCGCGAGTGGCGAAGCACAGGCTACCGCCTTCGCCACGCTCGATCGCTGCCACGCTGGTCAGGAGCGGATCCCCCTCGAGGCAGGGGTCCATGCCCAGCTCCTCCAGCAGCAGGTTGGCGCGAATGGGCTGGTTGAGTTCGAACATGACTAGCTCCGCACCTGACCACGCTGCGTTGCGCAGAGGACCTCGAGCAGGCTTTGGTCGCCGATCTCGGCCTGATAGGTCCTGTTGCCCCGAAACGCTCGATCAATGCGGTTGATCCGCTCCGCGAAGCAGCGGGACAGGCTCAGCGAGTAGCCGCCGCCAGCGGAGCTGTAGTAGTGGAGGGGGTGGAGCAGCAGCTGAATCGACTCCTTGGCCGATCCCTCCAGGAAGGTGAAGGGGTCCTTCCCCCTGAAGTCCTTGCAGGAATCCGAGAGGAAACTCTCCGGCTTGAACACGGGCGGGTCGTAGCAGTTGGTCACCCCCGCGAGGCTCGGGAGCTCGTCGAGGGTCGAAGGGTTGTGGAGGCTGGCGGAGACCACGGGCTGGCCCGTGACTCGCTCCAGGGTCTCCTTCTCACGCAGATAGGCGTCGTGCATTGCCTTCGCGTCAGCGCCCTCGTAGACGGTGGGGTCGAAGTGGAGACCCACCTCGAAGCCCAGCGCAGAGATCTCCTGGATCGCGCGCGAGTTGGCGCGGCTGAGGACGTTGTAGAGGTCGCTCGTGATCAGGAAGTAGTAGCTGGCGTTGACGCCGTGGCGAGCTTCGAGCTTGGCTAGCCAGAGCGCGCAGTCCACGTCGAAGTCGATGTCGTGCCGGACGCAGACACAGCCGCTCGGTCGCCAATCTGCGATCCGGGCGGTCTCGTAGGACGAGGCCAGGTAGGCGAGGTAGTCATTGATCCCTGCGGGGGTGAAGAACGTCTCGGCGCAGAACTTCATCAAGGCGCTGGCCCTCTCACGAATTGGCGACCGCTCAGCACTCGCAGGAGACGAGTCTCCGCTCTCGAGGGCTAGCCGCACGATACGTGGCTGGGCGCGGTCTGGGCACCGGCCAGCGGCGAGCGCTCCCCCAAACGCGACGAGCCCGGGCCGAGGCCCGGGCTCGCGTCGGTCGGCAGGGGACGCAGGGCGGGTGACGCGGGACTACCGGTCGAAGAGCTGCGTTCGCTCGCGGCTGATCCGGGCGCCGAGCTCGCACCAGGCGGCGAGAGAGATCGTGGCGCGGACCTGGGGGACCAGCTCCTTCGCCAGGGGATCCCCCCAGGTCGCCAGCGCCCACAGCCGGCCGGCGAGGTCGCCCACGACCCCGCGCCCCTCCCAGAGCGGGTGCAGCAGGGGGCCCGGGCCCTCCTCGTCGAGCTGGTCGATCGCCGCCGAGTGGATCACGTCGAGCTGCGACTCGACCAGGTTGGCCAAGAGGCCGTGGCGCTCGTGACAGGCGGCGTGGGTCGCGAGCACCATGCTCTGGGCCAAGGGCGCGCAGGCGCAGCGCGGGAGCGGCTGGCCCGCGCTGGTGAACAGGTTCTCGAGCTCTCGGCGCTCGAAGCTCAGGCTGAGGATCGGGTCCATCAGACCGCAGTCGACCTGCCAGATTCGCAGCCGATCGCTCACGGCTGGATCACCAGCAGCTGCGCGTGGGGGCGGCCCTTGCCGTGGAGCGAGTAACAGAGGATCCGCTCGCGCCAGGCGAAGAATTGCATGTGGCGGACCGAGACGGGCAGCTCCTCGACCAGGGTCTCCCACTGGCCCACGGCCGGGTCGAACACCTCGACGCGCTGGTTGGGCGTAAAGGCCTCTCCGTTGCGCGGGGTCGTGCCGCCGATCACGTAGAGCTTGCCGCCCAGCGCGATCAGGTGCGGCGAGATCCGCGGCTCGGGGGCCGGGATCTGCGACCACTCGCCGCTCTCGAAGTCGTAGACGTCGACGTGTTCGAGCAGCTTGAAGCCCTCGCGCATGCCGCCGACCAGATAGAAGCGCTCGCCGAGGAGCGCGCCGCCGTAGGCGCGGCGCGGCGCAGGGAGCTCGATCTTGGTCGGCTCGAACTTGCCTTCGCGCAGGACGACGACCGAGCGGGGGAAGCTGAAGCTGCGCTTCTTGCCGCGCGAGCTGTCGTAGTCCAGCCCGCCGAAGAGGTAGACGCCGTCGGGACGCTCGGCCAGCTGGAACTGGGTCCGCGAGCTGGGCATCTTGACGTCGAGCTCGCGCCACTCCTGCTTGGCGAAGTCGAAGGCGCGCAGGTCATTCCAGCTGCGCGTGCCCGCGCCGGTGTGGCCGAAGCCGCCGATCGCGTAGCCCGTGGCCTGCTTGCCAGGGAGCACGACGGTCTTGAAGGACTGGCGCTTCCCAGGCAGCTCCGGCAGGCGCTCGAAGCGCAGGGTGCCCAGGTGCAGCCGGTAGCCCTCGGCCAGGAAGTTGTGCGGCTCGAAGTCGTGCTGGCCGTGGCTGTTGTTCCCGCCGAAGGCCCAGAGCGAGTCGTGGTGGAGGAACACGCCCTGGCGGTTCTTGGCCTGGCCAGGGTAGGGCAGCGTCCAGCGCGTGAGGACCGGACCGCGCTTGGGGCTGAGCTCGATCACCTCGGTCGTGCGCTGGTGCACGTTGCGCTGGTGGCGCGCGCCGGAGCTGAACGAGGGGCGGCTCACGCCGCCCACCGCCAGCAGGCGCTCCTCGCCGAGGGGCACGAACTGGTGGAAGTAGCGGGGGAACATCAAGCTCGTCAGCGCCTCCCACTCGGGCTCGCCGCCGTGGAAGCCGAGCCGGTAGAGCGGGCTGTCGATCCCCGAGGCGTAGACGTCGTTGCCTACGCCGAGGGCGCCCACGCCGAAGCCGGCGAAGGGCAGCTCGGGGAGCTCGGACCAGGCCTGCTGGGCCGGGTCGTAGGCGTGGACGCCCTTGGTGAACTCACCTTCGCTCGTCAGGCCGCCCATGAAGACCACCTTGCCGTCGGCGACCGCGGCGCCGATCGCGCGCTTCTCGCCGAAGGGGGGCTTGCTGAGCGGGATCCAGGCCGGGGTCTCGGCGGCGAGGTCGAGGACGAGCGCCGTGTCGTCCCAGAGCGCGCGCGGACCCGCGAGCTGCCAGCCGCCGGCGACGTAGATCTTGTCGCCGATCAGGGCCGCCCCGTGGCTCGAGCGCGGCTTGGGCAGGCTGGGCAGCTTGAGCCACTTGCGCGTGAGCGGATCGAACTGCTCGACCGAGTCGACCGAGTGCAGGTCGTCCTTCTCGCCGGCGCGGTTCTTGGCGGTCATGCCGCCGATCCGAATCGGCCCGCGCGGGTGGGGCAGGAGCACCACGCTCTGCAGCCGCTCCGGGCAGGGGAGCAGCTCCCAGCTCTGGCCGTCGAGCAGGTTCAGGCGCGCGAAGACCGGGCTGAGGTTGTCGAAGCTGTGGTGGTGCGTGGGTCCCGTGTGGCCCGAGTAGACGTAGAGCCAGTCGTCCACGCGCACGGCCCCGAAGCTGGCGATCTGGGTCAGGAGCACCGGCGGGGAGTAGCTCTGGCTGCTCACCCGAGCGGCGCCGTGATCGCCCTCCACGAGGGGCAGGGGGTTGGCGCGAGCCGGCGCGAGGGCGAGGGCCGCGAGGAGCGGGGCCGCCGCGAGCGCAGTGCTCCGGCCAAGCCAGTTGAGACTCATTCTCATGCGGAGAAAGGTAATTGAGAACCGCCCTCAGCCGCAACTCAGAAATCACGCTCTCACCCAGCCGAGCTCGAGCCCGGTTCCTAAGCCTATGCCCCAGAAGCTACGGGACCAAGCGCATGAGACTTGCGACGAAGATGGCTTCGCGCTTGTCCTGAGGGGCACTCTCCGGCTACTCTTCTCGCCACGCACGGACATGAGAATGACTCTCAGTTACACCAAAGGAAGTGAGCTCATGTCGCTCTTCAGTTCCCGTCGTTCGTTCACCCTGATCGAGCTCCTGGTCGTGGTCGCGATCCTGGCCACCCTCTCCGGCTTGGTCATCAGCCGCTTGGACTGGGTCCAGGGCAGCAGCACCGCCGCCGCCAGCGCCACCGGCTCTGCGCAGATCCAGAACAACCTCCAGGTCTACAAGACCCAGTTCCGCGCCTGGCCCGAGGGCTACGACTCGTTGATCGATCAGAACGGCGGGACGCCGCAGGTCTACACCAAGGTCTTCGGCGAGGAGGGCCCTGGCAGCCCTGGGACGCTCAGCTGGGTCGAGCCCACGACCTTCACCGCGCCCGCTGCGCCGGGTGACACCAACAGCCCGGTCTACTCGCTGACGCAGCTCGGTGTTCGTCGCGTCTACGATCACGACTCGAGCGTCACGGACTTCAACGCGAGCGCCACGATCGAGCGCGCGGGGATCAGCTTCACCGACGACCACGTGTTCGCGACGGTGCGGACCACTCGCTTTGGCCAGCCCACCCCCATCGTGACGGCGCTCTACCCGCAGGGCCTACCCGCGGACGTGGTCCTGATCGCGCTGGGCATCGGCCCGAACTGTGGAGCTGTAGGGACGACCATGGCCTCGGCGCCGATCAGCCCCGCCACCGACGGCCTGACCTTCTACAGCCGTTACGCCGCGATCTTCGCCTGCTACACCGACGGGCGCGCAGCGCAGCTGAAGGCCGTCGTCGACTCGACGGGAACGGTCGTCCAGGACCAGCTCCGCAACTACACGCGCTCGGCACCCGAGTAGGCCGCGTCGCCCCACACAAACTTGTCTGTGCGTGACACGGGCGCCCTCTCACGGTGGGAGGGCGCCTGTGTTCTTTCCGGAGCTAGTCCTCACCCGGCGCGAGGAGCAGGCTCGCCACGCCCAGCCACGAGCAGAGCGCCACGATCGCGCACACCGCGAGGGCCAGCATCACGAAGAGCATGCCTGGGCCGTCGCTGCTCCAGTCGTTCTTCTGGCCGACCGTCCACAAACCGTAGGTCGCATAGGAGGAGCCCCACGCGAGGGGAAACAGGAAGCAAAAACCAGCTGCTCTCATGGCCGAACTGTGGCAGCGCCAGGCCGCTGGCGCCGTTGTAGAGCTCAACGGATCCTCTAAGGGCGCTAGCGGCTGAGGCGCCTCAGCCAGGCCTCGAGCTGGGGGCGCGCGGCCTGGCCGAGGGGCGTCTCGAGCAAGGGCGAAGCGAGCAGCTTCTCCAGCCCCTCGCGCGCCTGCGCCGGCTGGCTGCGCTCGGCGACGCTGACGCGCGTCAGGTGCGCGATCAGCTGCGGCTCGTGCTGGCGCTCGGGCGGGAGCAGCTCGAGGGGGGCCTCGAGGCTCTC
>CALDQK010000700.1 GCA_937911525.1 uncultured bacterium | reverse complement strand
ATCCGATCCCATAGGTCCTGGACGTGCAGAATCTTCTGGGCCGTGCTCAGCGAATCGAAATCACGCAGATCTGCCATGCAGCCCAGGCTACCTGACGTCTGCGCTTGGTCGCAGAGGATTCGCTAGGATCCCGCCCCTTCACCCCCGCCCCACACCACCGAGGAGCAACCCGTGGCCGTGATCGACAAGGTGTCCCCCTTCGCCCCCGAGTCCCTGCCCGACATGCCCGAGATCGCGGGCGTGCGCTTCCGCGCCGTCGAGGCCGGACTGCGCTACCAGGGCCGCAAGGACCTGCTGCTCGCCGTCCTCGACGAGGGCACGGTCGCCGCAGGCGTGACCACCCGCTCCAAGACCTGCTCGGCGCCGGTGATCTGGTGCCGTGAGCAGCTGCGCCACGCTTCCGCGCGCGCGCTGGTGGTCAACGCCGGCAACGCCAACGCGTTCACGGGCAAGCGCGGAGAGGAGGCGGTGCGCATGACCGTCGAGGGCGCGGCGGCCGCGGTCGGCTGCCGCCCCAGCGAGGTCTACGTGGCCTCGACCGGCGTGATCGGCGAGCCCATGGACGCGGGCGCCTTCACCGGGCTGCTGGCCGACATGGCGAGCGCGGCTTCCCCCGCCGCCTGGGAGGACGCGGCGCGCGCGATCATGACCACCGACACCTACCCCAAGCTCAGCCACGCCACGGCCGAGCTGAACGGCCAGACCGTCCACGTCGCGGGGATCGCCAAGGGCTCGGGCATGATCGCGCCCGACATGGCGACCATGCTCTCCTTCGTGTTCACCGACGCCATGGTGGACGCCGAGCTGCTCCAGCGCCTGACCCGCGACACGGCCCGCCAGACCTTCAACTCGATCACGGTCGACGGCGACACCTCGACCAGCGACACGGTGCTCGTGTTCTCGACGGGGAAGGTCGGTCGCGAGCTGACCGATCCCTCGAGCCCCGAGGTGCTCGCCTTCGCCGAGGCGCTGCACGAGGTGTTCCTCGACCTGGCCCACCAGATCGTGCGCGACGGCGAGGGCGCCTCCAAGTTCGTGGAGATCGAGGTCAGCGGCGCCGAGGACGACGTGGCCGCGCACCGGATCGCCATGACCCTGGCCAACTCGCCGATCCTCAAGGCCGCGATCGCGGGCGAGGACCCCAACTGGGGCCGGGTGGTGATGGCCGTGGGCAAGTCCGGCGAGGCCGCCGATCGCGACCGGCTCGAGATCCGCTTCGGCGAGCACCTCGTCGCGACCCACGGCCAGCGCGCCCCGGGCTACAGCGAGGAGGCCGCCGCGGCCTACATGAAGCAGCGCGAGCTCGAGATCTCGGTCGACGTGGGGATCGCCTTCGGCCAGGCGCGGGTTTGGACCTGCGACCTGACCCACGACTACATTCGGATCAACGCGGACTACCGCAGCTAGGGGAGTCAGCGTGAGCCGTCCCGACCTCGGCCAGGCGATCGGCCGGATCGCCGCGCTCGGCGCGCACGTGTGGCGCGCCAACGTCGAAATGCACCTCAACCAGGGCGGCGAGCTGCCGGACGTGGCGCGCGAGAAGCACGCCGGCCTGGCGAGCAAGCTCGAGCTCTCGGGCGGTGAGCTCTCCGCGCGCGAAGCCGAGCTGGCCGCGCGCCCGCTCGGCGGTTGGGAGCAGGGCGAGGCCTTCGAGGCCCTGTTTCGGATCGAGGCGATCACCGCGCTCCTGTGGGGCGTGGGCAGGCTCGAGCTGCCGCCCTACACCTCGCCCGCGGCCGCGGCCCAGGTCCTGCCCCAGGCGGGCCTCGGCAAGCCCCACGCCGAGCTCCTGGCCGGCGCCGAGCTGCGCGACGAGGCGAGCCTCGAGCTCGAGCTGCGCCGCGCGGGCTTCTGGAACTGGCGCGCGCGGACCCGCTTGCTCCGCCTGCAGGGGGCCACGCCGCCGCCCGGAGACACCTTCGCGGGCACGGTGGGTCGCGCGATCGAGGCGGCCCTCGGAGAAGGCGTGATCACGCCCGAGCAAGTCCGCGACGGCGACCTCCTCGTAGGGGACACGCCCTACCAGGAGCTGGGCCAGGAGTTCGGCTCGCTGGCCTCGCTCGCGGTCGAGCGGCACTACGCCCTGAGCTGGCTGGCAGGCCGCAGCCCCGACAACGACTGGGACGAGACGCCGACCAACACCTAGTCGGTCAGCGCGCTCGTGCGCTAGGCGCCCATGACCTGGCGCAGGCTGTTGGGCCCGCTGCGCAGCAGCACGCAGAGCGACATGGCGGCCATTTCGCCCTCGTCCAGGCTCGGCAGCGAGTCGTTGGCGCGGTAGTCCGCCTCGCTCACGCCGGAGAGCTCCAGACAGGCAGCGATCGCCTCGTCGTAGCGGCCGAGCTCGGTCAGGACCTCGGCCCGCAGGCGCCCGTTGTGGAAGTCACCCGGAGCCAGCTCGAGCGCGCGCTCGTAGGACTGGAGCGCCTCCTCGTGCCGGCCGAGGTTGCGCAGGCTGTTGCCGCGGTTGCCGTGCAGGAACACGATGTCGGGGATCAGCTCCAGCGCGCGGTCGTAGACGGCGAGGGCCGCCTCCGAGTCGCCCTGCTCGTCGAGGCACATGCCCCAGTTGAGCAGCGCCTCGCCGTGGGTCGGGTCGAGCTCGACCGTCCGCTCGAAGTGGGGGACCGCGTCGCCGTAGCGCTCACGGCGCAGGAGCGAGGTCGCGCGCAGGTAGTGGAGGTGCCCCTCCTCGGGAAACTGCTCCAGCAGCTCGACGACGGTCTCCTCGCAGGCCTCCAGCTGGTCCAGCTCCAGCTGGGCGCCCGCCTCGACCATGCCGCCGACGGGGTTGCTCGGGTCGAGCAGCCGCATTTCGCTCCCCGTCGCGAGCATGCGCTCCCACTTGCCGGCCTCCTCGAGCAGGGGCACGACCTGCATCAGGACCATCACGCGCAGCTTCTTGGCTTCGTCGTGGTTGGCGTCGTGCTCGAGCACCTTCTGGGTGCAGTCGAGGATCTCGTTGCCCTCTCCGGCCTCGAGGGCCTCCTGGGCCTTGGCCCACCAGCCGGCCGCGTCCTGGGGCTCCCCCACTAGCGGAGGGTGGGCTCGGCGTCGTCCGAGAGGCGCACCAGGACCCGCTCGCGCAGCTCGGGGGCGACCCAGAGGGTCCCGCGCAGGGCGGGCTGGCCCGCGTCCTGCACGTCGACCCGGACCGTCATGGCCTGCTCGGTCGCCGGGGCGATGGACTCGCCCCCGGCCTGGGGTCCGCTCGTGCTGTTGCACCCGGCGGCCAACGCCACCAGAGCCGCGAATACAGCTCGCTTCATCCGTCCCTCCCTAAGGGGGTTAAAGCCTATGCGATGGCTGCGCAAGGGGGCAAGCCTCTCCGGGTCGTCGTCCTTGACGAGCCATCCATCGCCCCCGGCCAAACTTCGCTAGGCTGGCGTCCTCAGCGAGGAGGAACCCATGCTGGCGTCCGACGTCATGACCACCCCGGTCCGCACCCTGACCGAGGACTGCCGGATCAAGCAGCTCGTCGACATGCTCCGCCCGGGCGACTTCGGCGGCTACCCGGTCGTCAGCGCCGCCGGCCAGGTGGTAGGCCTCGTCTCGCAGACCGACTCCCTGCGCGCGCTGGCCTGCGCGCAGCGCGAGGGCGACTTCAGCTCCGAGTTCGCGGGCCTCAGCAAGCGCCCCGCGATCGCGATGCTCCTCGACATGCAGCGCGGCCCCGCGGCCACGACCGAAGTCCTGCTCCAGCGCCCGATCCGCGACATCATGTCCAGCCCCGTGATCTCCTGCGGCCCCCACACCCCGCTCAGCGAGGTGTGCCAGCTCATGAGCGGGCGCTCGGTCAACCGCGTGGTCGTCCTCGACGGCGAGGACAAGCCGATCGGGATCATCAGCGCGAGCGACCTGGTCAGCGCCCTCGGCCGCCTGCTCGGCGACGAGGGCTGAGACCCACTAGGCAGCCAGGGAAGACTGGGAGCGGAGCCCCTCGCGCCGTAACGTCGTGAGGTGCAGCTAGGCATCTACGACGAGCGGCGGATCGGGCGTGGCTCGATCGTGGCCCGGGCAGGGGTCCTGGGCTTGCTCCTCGTCAGCGCGGTCGGCCTGCTCGCCTTCGAGGGGCGCCGCTTCGACCTCGGGCTCCCCGCCGACGCCGAGGTCGAGCGCTTCGCGGCCGACCTCGAGCGCTCGCTCTCCCAGGGCGACCTCGGCCTGCTGCGCGGGCGCCTCTCGACCCACGCGATCGTCACCTACGCGCTCAAGGGCACCGACCCCAGCCCCGAGCGGGTCAAGCGCCTGGCCCACTCCTTCGCCGGCGGGATCCCCGGCTACCTGGCCCGCCTCGCCGATCAGATCGGCCCCCAGGGCCGCTTCTCGGTCGTCCGCCGCCAGACCGGCCCGCGCCCGGCCCTCTGGCTGCGCATGTCCGGGCGCGGCCTGGGCTACCTCCGCCTCGACCTGCGCCGCGACTCGCTCGGCCGCGTGATCGTGGTCGACCTGGTCTCGCTCCTCGGCGGGACGAGCTTCGTCGACACCCTCCGCCGCGAGAAGCCGCCCGCCCTGCGCGCCCTCCTGCGCGAGGTCGGCGGCCTGATCGCGCAAGGCCGCTTCCGCGACGCCGCCTCCCGCTGCGAGCGCGCCCCCGCCGAGCTGCGCGCCGACCCCGAGCTCCTGCGCATGCGCCTCCGCGCCGCCGCCGAGCTGAAGGGCGAGGAGGGCGAGGCCGCCTTCGACGCCGCCCTCGACGCGCTCGAGGCCGCGAGCGACCCAGGGGCCGAGGCCGACCTCTCGAGCTTCGGCTTCCACTGGCGCCGCGGCCAGGACGAGCCGGCCCTGGCCCTGCTCGACCGCCTCTCCGAGCGCGTCGGCGGCGACCCCGCCGTGGACGCCCTCCGCGCCCGCGTCCACCTCAGCGCCGGCCGCGCCGAGCGCGCCCGCGAGCTGGTCGCCAGCGCGCGCGCCGAGCTCCCCCGCGACCCCTACGTGCTCCAGAGCGCGCTCCTGGTCGCGCTGGTCAGCCAGCGCTGGCCCGACGCCGTCGAGGCCCTGCGCGCCCTGCGCGAGCTGGGCCTCGAGCTCGACGCGCTCGGCCCGCTGCCCAACCTGAAGGCGCTCCGCGCGAGCGAGGCCTATCAGGCGTGGCTAGAGAAGTCCTGATCTGCTCCAGCCCGCGCGCGAGCCGTGACACGATCTGCCAAGGGGTCCCCGCTTCCCAATGCCCAAGGGACCAACTCCAGCGCTAGCTTCTCGAGGAGCTCACCACCCTCGGGAGACTCGAGACCGCGTTGTTCGACCAGGTCAGGGAAGAGCCGGAGCGAAAAGTCCAGATTCGACATGGCCGCATAGCCAGGCAACTCGAAGCAACCGTGCTTGATCGTGGGCTCCGCCACCTCGGGCCACCCCCTCAACCGATCGAAGGCCCACTGACCGGCGTTTCCAGCTTCGTGAGCGACGGCCAGGTGGCGTGGACAGGGACAGTGCACCCACTCCTCAGCTCCCTCAATCGCTTGGAGAGCAGCTTGGTAATGCGCCTCGAGTTCGTCGCCGAACTCCTCACTAAGGTGACCCCTCATGGCAGGCAAACCCAACTGGTCCAGATCAGAGCGCGCGATCGCGACGAAGGCTCTTACGAATGCAGGTTTGCCGCAGACCCCCAGAGCGTCAGCAAGGCGGCCAGGCTCAGGCACCAATTGGCCCGAGGAGAGGTCCCCCAGCGCGGCGGCCAACACCACGCGCTCTCGCGCAAGCTCGCCAGAGCGGATGCGCTCGAGTAGCACGCGGGCGAAGTCTCCGACTCCTCCCGAACCACACCGGGTCAACCTGCGCAGGTCCTCGTCCACGACTGCAGCCTAGCGACTTCGAGCGCGTGAGAACTCGGCCCTAGTTCTTCACCGCCCACTTGCGGCCCCGCAGGCGGTACTCGCGGTCGTAGAGGGTGTCGTCGTCGCCGGAGCTGACCTGGCGCTTCACCTTGGCGCCGCCCTCCTCGATCGTCCACTTCTCGTCCCACTTGCCGTCGCGGTCGAGATCGATCTTGAGCCGGTTGACCTGCCCGTCGCCGCCGTCGGCGTAGAGGTTGACCTTCCAGCTCTTGGACCAGGGGTCCTTCTCCTTCTTGCCCGAGATCCCCGCCTGGATCTTGGCGAGGATCTTGCTGTCCATGGCGCGCAGGGAGCTCAGGTCGCCCTGGGCCGCGCCCGCGTCCGCCGGCGGCGGCTCCTCTGCCGGAACCTCGCTGCCGCCCTTGGGCTGCCAGGTCCCGCCGCTCGTGAGCACGAACTCCTTGTCGTAGGTCTCCCCGTCGTCGTCGCTCGAGACCTGGCGCTTGCACTCGGCCACGCTGCCCGGGGTGGGGAAGCTCCACTTCTCGTCCCACTGGCCGTCGCGGTCGAGGTCGACCTTGAGCCGGTTGACCCGCCCGTCCCCGCCGTCGGCGTAGAGGCTGAGCTTGAAGGGCTCGCTCTTGAACACGTCCTTGGCCTTCTTGCCGCTGATCCCGGTCGGGACCCGCGCCAGGACCTTGGCCGTCCAGTCCGAGGGCCCTCCGGAGCTGGCTGGTCCAGGTCCTTCGGGTCCGGGCCGGACGGGGCCATGCGGGTCCTCCCGCGGGACGGGCTGGATCCCGAGCGGCTCGTCGCTCTCAGGGTCTGCCAGGGAGTCGGGGTGACTCGGCCCTGGGCTGCTTCGCCCGACCATTTGCAGGAGCAGGAAGCCACCAGCGATCACGAGCAGCAGCGCCGCCCCGACCACGAGCGCGCGGAAGGTCTTGTATTTCATCGCCACGGGTCAGCCTCCTGGCGCGCGAGGCATCATGCCGCGCGCGATCGGGACGGTGCAGTTGCAATAACGATAGAGGCAGGTCTCTGCTTCGTCAGCGAGGCGGAAGCCCTCGCTCAGGAAGCTGCCCATGCGCTCGACCTTGTAGCGACGCGCGGGGTAGCAGCGATAGGCCGTCCCCTCGTCGTCCAGAATGAAGTAGCGGCTCCCCGCCCAGCAGGGCGCGCCCAAGAAGCCGTGCGCGATCTGGCCGGTCAGGTTGTGCCCGCCCAGGGCGAGCAGCTGCTGCTCCTCCTCGGGCGTGTAGCGGATCACGTCCCGGTTCTGCTTCTCGGGCTGGACCTTGAAGCGCAGGTCCGCGGCGCGGAACACCTCGGCTACCTCGGGCAGGCGCGGGAGCACCTCGCGGGTCGCGACCGAGGTCACGCACACCTCGGGCGCCGGCAGCTCGGGGTCGGCCGCCGCCAGCAGCTCGCCGCGCAGCCAGCTCAGGCGCTCGGCGAACTCGCTCAGGTCCTCGACGTACTCGAGGTGCAGGCTGCAGCTGAAGATCCCGACCCGCCCCCCGGCGGCCTCGACGAAGCTCGCCAGCTTGTCGCGCTTGGCCGAGAAGTTGGTCACGATCGAGACCCGGTGCCCCAGCTCCGCCAGGCCGCGCACGATCTCGTTCAGGGTCGGGTGCACGAAGGGCTCGCCGCCCGAGATCTTGATCTCCCAGCGCCCCTCCAGCCTGGCGAAGGCGGCCAGGAAGCGGGGCGTGTCGCGCGCCCAGCGCCCGCGGTCCTCCTTGAAGCGCTGGGTGCAGTAGCTGCAGCGGTAGTTGCAGGCCGTGTTCAGGTTCCAGCTCACGACGCCCTCGGCGGGGCGCGGCGGCGCCGGCGGAGGCTTGGGGCGCGCGTGGGGGAGCGGGCGCGGCACTAGGGGCGCTCGCGCAGCGAGAGCGGGCAGGACGGGCGAAGAAACGCAGAGGCGCAGAGGGCGCGCAGAGAGCGCAGAGAGCGCCACGGTGCGCCGAGAGCGCGGCGGGCGTGGCAGAGGGAGCTCTGGGACTTTGAGGAGCTGGAGCGAGAGCTCCCTACCTCCCCGGGCAACGCCCGCCGCGCCTCCGCTGGCCTTGGCGCCCCTCTGCGAAACCTCTGCGTCCTCTGCGTCTCTGCGGTCCAGCGACGCGCCCGACTCGCCTTCGCTCGTGCCTCTGCCCAAGCGACCACTAGCGCTCCTCCCCCAGCCCCACGCCTTCGATCATGCCGCGGTTGGCGGGGGTCGTGCAGGGGCAGATCTCGTAGGGACAGGGCAGGGGCGCCGCGCGCAGCTCGACGGTGCCGCTCAGGGCGTTGCCCAGGTAGCCCTGGCCGTGGCGCTTGGCGGTGCGGCAGCTCCAGGCTTCGCCTTGCTGGGTCAGGACGAAGTACTCCACCCCGGTCCAGCAGAGCTGCCCCTGGTAGCTCGGCGCGAGGTTGGCCCGGCGCGGGTCGGGGTCGCTGCCGGTCAGCACCTCGACGCGCTCGGCCTCGGCGCCGTAGTCGTGGGTGCCTTGCTTGGTCTTGAGGATCTGCGGGAACCAGCGCAGGCCGGCCTCCTCGACCAGGCGCCGGGCGCGCTCGACCTCGTCCAGCCGGCCCGGGACCACCACCTCGTTGACGACCAGGCTCGCGCGCTCGTCCATGGCCTCGCGCAGGGCCAGCGCCTTGCTCACGAACTCCTCGGGCGTCGTGAACTCGAGGTGCAGGCTGGCCGAGACGATCCCCAGCCGGCCGCGGGTCTGCTCGGCGAAGTCCAGCAGGATCGGGAGCGGCGCCGAGAGGTTGGTCAGGGTCGAGAGCGTGTGCCGCGTGTCCTCGATCAGGCCCGGCACGATCCGGCGGGTGAAGTCGCGGAAGGCGAAGGGCTCGCCGCCCGTGGTCTTGATCTCCCAGGCCCCCGGCAAGGCGCGGAAGAAGGCCAGGAAGCGCTCGACCTCGGCCGGCGTCGGGTGGCCGACGCGATACTTCTTGCTCTGAATGCAGTAGCTGCAGTCGTAGTTGCAGACCCCGCACACCTGCCACTCGATCGTAGGCCGGCGCCGCTGGGTGCGGGTCCGCCGCGGGCTCGCCGGCCGCGCGCTCGGGAGCGCCCTCACGGGGCCACCGGCAGCTTGCGCCGGCCCGCCTGGCCCGTGACCTGCAGGTAGCGCTCGCGCCCGAAGCGGGCCTCGAAGCGGCGGGCCAGCTTCACGTTCTGGTTCAGCTTGCCGCACTGCGAGCAGCTCGCGAAGTAGTCGCCCTGGCTCATTCGCTCGCGCAGCGCCTGCCAGGCCCGACCGCGCCACAGCTGCGAGAACGAGGCCTCGCTCAGGTTCCCGACCACGACGTCGGTGTTGCAGCAGAAGAGGACCGTCCCGTCGACCAGGATCCGCGCGTAGACGTAGCCCATGAAGCAGCCGATCTCCTCGATCGGCGCCGTGGCCGCGCCGCCGGCCGCGAGCTGCTCGCCGAACACCTCCAGGTTGTGGCGGACGCCGAGCCGGTCGGCGAGCTGCCAGGCGCGGGACACGTCGTCCTCGACCAGCCGCCGCCGCTGCTCGTCCGTGATCCGCACGGCCTCGGTCCCGTGCTTGAGCCCGGCCAGCTTGAAGTTGACCCGCTCGGCCTCGTAGCGCGCGGCGAGCTCGATCATGCCGACCAGCTCGTGCGCGTTCTCGCGGCAGATCACCTGGACGTGCTTGTAGCGCCGCCCGGCCGCCTGGAAGCGCGCCAGCATGGCGTGCAGGCGCTCCCACTCGTCGCTGCGGAAGCTGGGATGAAAGGCGCGGTAGGCCTCCTCGCTCGCGGCGTGGATCCCGATCAGCAGCTGGTCGACCTCGAGCGCCAGGATCCGCTCGGGGTCGGCCGGGATCAGGTTCGTAATGATCGTGAGGCTCAGCCCGCGCGACTTGACCGCCTCGATCAGGGCGTAGATCTCGGGGTGCGTGAAGGGGTCGCCCATGCCCGAGATCACGACCGCCTCCAGCGCCGAGAGCGAGCGCGCGTCGTCGAGCAGGCGCTCGACCTGCTCGACGCTGACCCGCTGCCGCTTCCAAGCCGCCGAGCGGGGCTCGTCCAAGTGGGGCGAGTGATCCCAGCAGGTCACGCAGTTGGTGTTGCAGGCGTTGGTCACGTCGATATGGATCGAGCGCGGCCCGACCAGGGGCGTGCCCGCGTCCAGCCCCAGCAGCCCGAGGTCCGGCTTCACGCCCCGCCCTCGCTCGTGACCGCCGGCGCGCTCGCGCGCGCGAGCAGCTCGCGGTTGGTCGGCAGGTCCTCCTCCACGCCCTGGACCGCGCCCAGGCGCTCGAGCCCTTGGTAGAGGGTCTGCCCCTCGTCACGCAGGACCGCGAGGAAGCGCCCCAGCGCGCGCGCGAGCCCCTCGCCCTCGAGCTCGCGCTCGTTGCGCAGGGTGCGCACGACCATGGCCGCCCCGGCCCAGTCGCCGAAGGGAGCGAAGGCGTCCAGCGCGCTCCGCGCCAGCTCGGCCCGCGCCGCCGGGCCTGCGCTGACCAGCTTGCGGGCCAAGGGGTCGATCACGCGTCGAGCGGCCGCCAGCGGCACCCCCAGCCGGTCCATGTGCCGCAGCAGCTCGACCGCGTGCTGGCTCGCCTCGCAAGCCGCGTCGGCGTCCAGCTCCTCGCGCGGGCGCGGGTCGAGGACCTCCATGACCTCGAAGAAGATCGAGAGCTCGAGCCCGCTCCGGCGCGCCTCCGCCAGGAGCGCGTCGTCGATCGCCTCCTCGGCCGCCTCGACCGCCGCCGGCGGCAGGGCCAGCCGCAGCAGCTCGGCCGCCGCCTCGCGCGCGTGGTTGCTCGGCACCAGCTCGCGGGCCGCCGCGGACATCGCCGCGCGCAGCTCGGGGTCGCGCAGCTCGTCGACGGCGGCGCGGATCGCAGCCCCGTCCGCCGCCTCGTCGCCGCTGGGAGCCGGCAGGACCCGCGCCGCGCCGGCCGCGACGGCCCGCTCGGCGCGCACGTCCTGCTCGTCGGCGACCTTGTCCTGGGGCAAGAAGAGCGCCGGCACCCCGACGTGCATCAGCTCGAAGAAGGAGTTGTAGCCCCCGGCCGAGATCGCGAGGTCGAAGCCAGGCATCAGCTCGATCGCGCGCTGGTGCCCGAGCCAGGTCACCCCGGGCCCGTGCTGGCGACGGCCGCGATAGAGCGGGCCCGCGCCGATCACGAGGTGTAGGCCCTCCTGCCCGGCCAGCGCGTCGAGCACGCGCGTCAGCGAGTCCTCGCTGGTCGGGTCGCCCCCGCCGCCGGCCGAGACGTAGACGCAGAGCTGCTCCCCCACGCCCAGCTGCCCGCGCGCCTCGTCGCGGGCCAGGAGCTCGACCCGCTCGCGGCACACCACGGGCCCGGTGTGCTCGATCCGCTGGCGGACCCGCGGCGGCGCGAGCCCCGGCGCGTGCTCCTCGTAGTCGGGCACCAGGATCGAGTCGTAGAGGGGGAGCATGGCCTGGAAGTCGGGCCGCGCCGCGTAGGAGGCCTTGAGCGGGCGGTAAATGAACGCCTTGTGCTTGGCCAGGTCGAGGGCCGAGAGCAGCTCGCCGAAGGACCCGCGCGGGAAGGTGTCCACGATCAAGAGGTCGGGCCGCAGCAGCCCGAGCGAGTGCCACACCCACTGCTTGGCCAGGGCCAGGTAGGTCTGCTTGTGGATCGCGGTCTCCTTGACCACGGTCTTGCTCGGCAGCTTGAAGCTCGCGAAGCCCTCCTGGAACAGCAGCCCGTCCGCCTCGCTCGAGGTCAGGAAGTAGATCTCGGCCCGGACCCCGCAGTAGGCCGCGTAGCGCCGCAGCCAGCGGTTGATCGCCGTCAGCCGGGTCAGGTGCCCGACCCCCCGCCCGTTCACTGCGTAGTTGACGACGCGGAGCCTGCGCTTCTCACGCATGGCGGTTCACCTCCGCAGCCCCGCTCCGGCTGCGCCCCCCGCTCGCGAGCGACAGCCAGCGCGCCTTACTAGGTGGCGCCCCTGAGGGGCTCTTGAACGGGCAGGACACCCGGGCGCCAGCTAGTGCTGGCGCGCGGTCGGAACGGAGCCCCGCCAAGAGGGGGGGTCTGGGGGGGCGCAGCCC
>CALDQK010000699.1 GCA_937911525.1 uncultured bacterium | reverse complement strand
CTCGGCGGGCCTGGTGTTCCTGGCCCGCCAGATCGTGCTGGACCGCGTCGTCGCGCTCAAGGTCCTGCGCCGCAAGCAGAAGATCAGCAAGCGGACCGAGGAGCGCTTCATTCGCGAGGCGGCCACGATCTCCAAGCTCGACCACCCGCACATCGTGAAGGTCTACGACGCCAGCCCCTTCCCCAAGGGCTACTTCATCGTGATGGAGTATTTCGAGGCGACCGACCTCCAGAGCCTGATCGAGAAGCGCGGCGCGCCCTCGGTCCCCGTGGCCGTCTCGATCGGCCTGCAAATGTGCAAGGCGCTGCACTACTCGGGCAAGGAGGGGATCGTCCACCGCGACGTCAAGCCGGCCAACATCCTCTACCGGGCCGACACCGGGGTCGCCAAGCTGACCGACTTCGGCCTGGCCAAGCGGATCGGGATCTCGGCGGGAACCCGCGACGGCGAGGGCGTAGGCACCCCCTGCTACATGCCCCCCGAGCAGGTCAACAACGCGCGCAACGTCGACCACCGCGCCGACGTCTACTCGCTCGGCGCGAGCCTCTATCACCTCCTGACGGGGCGCTACCCGATCATCGCCAACAACCTGCAGGAGTTCGTCCAGGGGATCCTCGAGCGCGACCCGCCGCCGATCGAGCGCTTCAACCCGCGCGTCCCGCGCGAGATCTGCGAAATCGTCCGCAAGTCGATGAAGAAGCGCGCGGACGACCGCTTCCAGGACGCCCAGGAGATGTACGCCGCCCTCGACGCCGCGCGGCGCCAGTACAAGATTCCGGCCCCGCCCCAGCTCGGCGCCCGCTAGAGAACGCCCTGAGAGCGCCTGTGCGCGCCCTCTCGCTCGATTGGAGATTCGCCTGAACGTTTCCCCTGGGGCGGCGTTGTTCTCCCCGTGCACGCCCCGCCCCAGCTCGGTGAACCCGCTCTGACGCCCGCCAGCGACGAGACCCTGATGGCCCTCTGCTGCGCCGGCTCCGAGCGCGCCTTCGCCCAGCTCGTCGAGCGCCACTCGCCCGCGGTGTTTCGCTACTTCAGGGTCGCGACGGGCGAGGCCGAGCGCGCTCACGACCTGGTCCAGGAGACCTTCCTGCGCGTCTACGCCCACCGGGAGCGCTACCAATCCGGGGGGCGCTTCAGGCGCTGGCTCTTCGTGATCGCGGCCAACCTGGCCCGCGACGAGCGCCGCCGCCTGCAGCGCCGACCCAGCCCGCCCTCGCTCGGAGAGCGCGACCTGCCCGCCGAGACCCCCAGCCCCGAGCAAGCCGCGCTCGCCGCCGAGCGCCTGGAGCGAACCCGCGCCGCCCTGGCCGGCCTGCCCCCGCCCCAGCGCGACGCGCTGCGCCTGCGTCTGCTCGAAGGCCTTGACTTCGCCGCGATCGGCGCCGCCCTCGGCTGCCCGCCCGCCACCGCCCGCACCCGCGTCCACTACGGCCTCAAGGCGCTGCGCGCCAAGCTCGCCGGAGGGAACCCATGACCAACCCTGCCACCCCCTGTGACTCCGAGGCCCTCTGGGCCATGGCCGTCGGCACCCTCGAGTCGGACGAGGAGGCCGCCCAGGAGTCGCACCTCGCCGGCTGCCCGCACTGCCAGGTGCTCTTCGGCGAGATCCGCGCCGACGTGGAGGCGCTGGGCTACCAGCGCGAGGCGGCGGCCTCCGCCGAGGCCCAGGCCGCCGCGATCCTGGCCCGGACCCGCGAGGTCCGCGCCCGCGGGCGCCTGCTCCGCTGGGGGGTCGTGTGCGCGCTCTTCCTCGGCGCGCTGGCCTTCGGCCTCGCGGCGGCCCACCGCCTGACCGAGAAGGCGCTCAACCGCCAGGAGCTGTGGCGCGTCGAGCACGCGATCCAGCGGCTCCAGAACGCCCGGGGCGCCTACCCCACGGACGAGGACGCCCTCGCGGCGGCGCTGCGCGAGCTCGCTGACCCCGAGCTGCGCCTCGACGAGCGCGGGCTCCCCCTCGACCGCTGGGACCGCCCCTTCCGCTACCGCTTCCCGGGCCGCCGCAATCCCGGCCTGTTCGACCTCTGGAGCGTGGGCCCCGACGGGATCGACCAGGACGGCGGCCCCGACGACCAGACCAACGGGCCGCGCTAGCGCGGAGTCAGCTCCTCGCGCGCGCGGCGGAGGTGCCAGGCCAGCCAGGGCGGCTCGCCCGCGAGGTGCTCCTCGCCCAGGGCGGTCGCCAGGTCCGTCGCGGCGTCCTGGGTCCAGAGCGCGCACAGGGCCGGGACGCGCTCCAGGCCGCGCCGGTCGCGCAGCTGCTCGACCAAGGCGGCGCGGACCTCGGGCTCGAGCGCGGGGTCCGCGCCGCCGCCGAGGCGCGCCAGCGCGACGCCCCGCAGGTGGACCAGCGCCTGGGACCTGGGTGCATACTCCTTCACTTCGCCCTGGGCCTTGGTCGCGAGCGGCCCCAAGCGCAGCAAGAGCAGCAGCGCGGCCGCGTCGGCGGCCGGACCTTGCTCCTCGCTGAGCGCACGCCGCACCCCAGCCACCAGGCTGGCCATGTCCTCGTTGGGGAGCGCAGCCGCGGCCAGCAGGGCGACGCGCACCGGCTCGGCGGCCGTGCCGTCTCGCCCGATCCCCAGCGAGAGCAGCTCGAGCTGCAGGGGCTCCAGCGGCGCGTCCTCGCCGCCCACGGCCAGCAGGGCCTCGCTGAGGTGCAGCCCCGCCCAGGCCGCGTCGCGCTG
>CALDQK010000698.1 GCA_937911525.1 uncultured bacterium | reverse complement strand
GGCAGGCGAAGAGCAGCTCGCCGCCGAGGAGGGCCACGCGCCAGTCGAAGGCGGTCGGGACGAAGCGCTGGGCGAGGAGCAGCGGGGAGCGCTCGAGCGGCTCGGGCACGCGCGCGGCGAACTCCTCGGCGCTCTTCAGCTTGAACACGCCGCTGCTGAAGCTCCCGTCGGGGACCTTCACGATCAGGGGCTCGCCCAGCTCGCGGCTGAGCTCCTCCCAGCGGGCGGCGCGCCCGAACACGCGCGTGGCGGGCGTCGCCACTCCGCCGCGCTCGAGCAGCTCGTGCAGGTAGACCTTGTTGCAGCAGCGCAGGATCGAGGCCGTGTCGTCGAGGGTCGGCATGCCGAGCGCCTCGGCCTGGAGCGCGAACCCGAAGCTCGGCAGGTCCGGGCCCGTCAGCGTCCGCACCAGGAGCGCGTCGAACTCGCCCAGGCGCCCGACCTCGTGCAGCCCGATCCGCTGCACGTGCAGCCCCTCGCGCGCGGCGATCCGCTCGAAGCGCTCCAGGGTCTCGGGCGAGGAGGGCTGGCAGGGGTCGGCCTCGTCGAAGAGCACCGCCAGGGAGGCCCGCGGCCGCTTGCGCGGCGCGACCGGGCTCGGGGGCCGCTCGCGCAGCTGGCGGACCAGCTCCAGCCGCTGCTCCTCGTCGAGCTCGGCCAGCCCCAGCGGGCGCACGTGCAGTACGCGCCAGCGCCCCTCGACGCGCAGCAGGCTCAGCTCGAGCAGGGGCGCGGGCCACACCCGGTAGACGGCCCCGGCCAGCCGGCGGAAGGAGGCGTTGGCGCAGCGCCCGAAGCAGGCCACGACCTCGGCGCTCTCCAGCTCGGTGGCGGGCCGATAGATCGGGCGGCCCTCGCTCTGGTCACGGACCAGCACGGTCTCGCCCTCGCCCGCGAGGTGCGGCGCGATCGCAGCCGGGAGGGCGCCCTGCGGCTCGACGGTCGGGACCCCGGCCTCGTCGAGGGCCCGCATCACGAGGCGCGGGTTGCGGATCCCCACGATCGTGCTCGGGCTGGGGAACACCTCCTGCCCGCGGGCCTCGGCCAGCAGGGACACGTAGTAGCCGTCGCTCAGGTAGCGCCAGCTGCGGCAGAGGTTGACCACCCGATCCGGCTCGGGGGCCTCGACCTCGCCCGCCAGGAAGGCCTCCGCCGTGACGCGGGGGCCGGCCTCTGCGGGCAAGTCCTCCAGGTCCGAGACCACCACCAGCACCCGCTTCACGCGCTCTCCTTGGGCGGGTCTTCGGCCTCGGGCCAGACCTCGAGCAACACCGCGTCGTAGCTGACGATCCCCAGCAGGATCGCGTTGAGCAGCCGTCGTCCGGCGACGGCGTAGCTGCCGTCCCTTTCGGGCGCCGGCACGTGGCTGAAGGGGTCGCGCACCGAGAAGTGCGCGCCCCCCTCGGCGTGACCGCAGATCACCAGGAAGTGCCCGACCGGGTCTCCCCCCACGTCGTCGACCGCGTTGTCGTCAGGGCGCTCGCGGGGCCACTCGTAGAGGTAGGTCGCGCTCAGCCCGCACAGGACCGGGTGGCCGCGCTCGAGCGCTCCCACCAGCAGCTCGGGGCTGAGGTCCTCGAAGGCCAGCTCCCCGCCCGCGGCGAGGAACTCGGCGTAGGCCCGACAGGCGGCCTGGACCTTGGGCTTGGGGCTGACCTCGGCCCGTCGGAGCAGGCGCGCCCGGACGTCGTCCGAGTCCAGGCCCCGCCAGCTCGGGTCGACCACGCGGTAGTTGTAGGAGTAGAGCCGCGCTCGATAGCCGAGCGCGCGCGCGACCTGCCCCAGGAACACCGCCAGCGTCCCGCCGTCGGGGTTGGTCGGCGTCAGCTCGAGCAGCCGCGCGAAGGGGGTCTGGTCCCCGTAGTAGCGCAGGACCGAGAGCAGGCAGGTCGGCCCGCAGGTCACGTCGTCGGGCTGGGCGAAGCGAGGCACCGCGAGCTCACGGCTGCTCGCGGGGGCGGGGTGGCTGGCGCTCACGGCACCCTCCAGTCGGCTCGGCTCGAGCCGGGCGCGAATCTACCCGAGCCGTCCCAGGAAACACTCGGGAACTTCGCTTGCGAGCAAGGAGGTTCGGAGGCGGCTCGGCTTGGCGCTTTACGAGGGAAAGCAGGAAGAGAGGAAGGACAAGAAGGCTGCGGCCGAAGGACTAGCGGAGGCGCGTCGCTCCGCGCTGCCGAGACCGCAGACCCTGCCGACTTCCTCTCCTTCCATTCTTCCTGTTTTCCTTCCTAAGACGCCACGTCCGGCCGCCCCCGCCCGCGACGGGGGCCGCCGAAGAATGGCGCCCAAGGTCGGTTGATTGGCGTCCGGGGTCGGGAGAACGCCCTCAGTGAACTCGCCAGCGCACGCGCAGCGGCCCGGACTCGGGAACTTCGGTCGCGAGCAAGGAGGTTCGGAGGCGGCTTGGCTTGGCGCTTTACGAGGGAAAGCAGGAAGAGAGGAAGGACAAGAAGGCTGCGGCTGAAGGACTAGCGGAGGCGCGTGCCAGCGCACGCGCAGCGGCCCGGACTCGGGAACTTCGGTCGCGAGCAAGGAGGTTCGGAGGCGGCTTGGCTTGGCGCTTTACGAGGGAAAGCAGGAAGAGAGGAAGGACAAGAAGGCTGCGGCTGAAGGACTAGCGGAGGCGCGTGCCAGCGCACGCGCAGCGGCCCGGACTCGGGAACTTCGGTCGCGAGCAAGGAGGT
>CALDQK010000697.1 GCA_937911525.1 uncultured bacterium | reverse complement strand
GCCGCCGCGGAAGCTCTTGTCCTGCACGAAGCCCGTGCGCGGGTTCTTGAGCTTCACCTTGACGATCATGGCCGCGCCGCGGGCGCTCGGCGACTGGCGGTTGACGTCGACGATCTGCCAGGGCTCCCCGTCGATGTCGATCCAGAGGCCCTTCTCGAAGTCACTGGTAGAGATCATGGCGCCAAGATCACCACGCCAGCGGGCTCAGGGCAAGCGCCCCCGGGAGCCGGGACTCGGGTAACTTGCCCGCCCATGAGCGCTCCCCCCCACGACGCCCCCGACCCGCGCGCGAGCGCGCGCGCGACGATCCCGCTCGTGTTCTGGCTGCTGATCATGGTGTGCATGGGCCTCGCGATCGGGCTGTGGTCTCCCTGGCGAGACCGGAGCGACCGCGCCCCCGCGCGCCCCCTCGAGGACCTGATCGCGGGGCTCGAAGACCCCGCTCAGCAGCGGCGGGCCTACCTCTACCTCAAGGACTGGGGCCCGAGCGCGGGGCCGCGTCTGCTGGAGGCCGCCCGAGACGAGGGCTTCGGCGCCCGGCACGAGGCGATCGAGCTGCTGGGGAGACTGCGCTACCAGCCCGCGTTGCCCTACCTGCTGGCGCTCGAGGAGCCGCAGCTGCGCGAGGCTCGCCTGGTCGCGGCGGGACGGATCGGCGGGCCGGAGGCGACCGCGCTCCTGCGCGAGACCCTGGCTGGACCCGAGGTCGAGCTCAAGTTCGCCGCGCTGCGGGTGTTGGCGGACCAGCCGGACCTGCCCGCGGAGGCCTGCGACGAGGCCCTGGCCTTTCTGACCCACGAGGCCTTCGGGCTGCGCGAGCTGGCGGCCGAGTTCTGCGGCCGGCAGCGCTACGGTCCCGCCCTCGAACCGCTCAAGCTGCGCCTCGAGGACGCGCACGGGGACGTGCGCAACAAGGCCGCCTGGGCGCTGATGCAGCTCGGTGAAGCGAGCGGGGTCGCCGCGGTCGAGGCCGCGATCGAGCGGGGGCGCGTCAGCGTCGAGCGTTGAAGGAGGAGCACATGAGCGAGAGCGGAGAGCAGGTCCTGGCCGGGGACATCGGGGGGACCAACCTGCGCCTGGCGCTGGTCGAGCGACGCGGTCGGCCCCGGGTGGTCGCCTCGCGCCGGACCCCGGTCAACGATCACCCCGGCCTCAGCGCCGCGGTCGAGGCCTTCCTGGGCGAGCTGCCCGCGCGCCCGCGGCGGGCCTGCTTCGGCGTGGCCGGCACGATCACGGGGCGCCGGATCGAGGGGGTCAACCTCCCCTGGGCCATCGACGCCGACGAGGTCGAGTCGAGCTGCGGGCTGGAGGCCGTCCGCCTGATCAACGACTTCCACGCGGCGGCCCACGGCGTCGAGCAGCTGGGAGGCGAGGGCTGGTTCCCGCTCCGGCCCGACGAGCCCGAGGTCGAGGAGGGGGGGCCCGTCGCGGTCCTCGGCGCCGGCACGGGCCTGGGTCAGGCGCTGCTGGTCCCGACGAGCGAGCGGAGGGAGCGGGTCGTGGTCAGCAGCGAGGGCGGCCACCGAGACTTCGCGCCCACCGACGAGCTGCAAGGGCGCCTGCTGACCTGGCTCCGCGCCCGCCACGGGCGGGTCTCGACCGAGCGCGTCCTCTCGGGCCCGGGCTTGGGCGCGATCTACGCCTTCTTGGTCGAGGCCGAGGGGCGCCCCGCCTGCGCGGCGGTGGCGAGCCTGGAGGAGGCCGCGCGGCCTCCGGCGATCCTGGCCGGCGCGGGGAGCGACCCCACCTGCGCGGCCGCGGTCGGGCTGCTGACCGACGTCTACGGGGCGGAGGCGGGCAACCTGGCCCTGACCGTGCTGGCGCGGGGCGGAGTGTTCCTGGCGGGGGGCATGGCCCCCGAGCTGCTGCGGGACGAGGGCCGCGCCGAGCGCTTCCGGCGCGCCTTCCGCGCCAAGGGGCGCTTCGAAGACCTGCTCACCAGCTACGCGGTGCGGGTGGTCGACGACCCCGACCTCGGTCTGCTCGGGGCCGCGGCCGAGGCGTGACGCGCGAAGAGGTCTACGCCTGCGTGCGCCAGATCCCGCGGGGGCGAGTCGCGAGCTACGGCGACGTGGCGCGCGCAGCGGGCTACCCCAACCACGCTCGCCAGGTTGGCTACGCGCTCTCAGCGCTCCCCGGGGGCAGCGACGTGCCCTGGCAGCGCGTGGTCAACGCCCGCGGGGAGGTCAGCCCGCGCCCCAACGCCGAGCGGCAGCGCGCCTTGCTCGAGGACGAGGGCGTCGAGTTCGACGCGCGGGGTCGCATCGACTGGAGCCGCTTCGGCTGGGAGTAGAGGCCTCGAGCGGCTCCTCTCGCTCTGCCTGGCTCCACGAGCTATCGCGGTGACGCCGCCCCTGGCGCTTCGCTGAACCGCAGGACGCCGAGAGCGCAGAGGTTGCGCAGGGAACGCCAAGCGGGACCGGACGCGGGGCGGAACGCGGCCAGCGGAGCCGTGACTCGGAGACGAATCCCGAGCGACGCTCTCGCCGGCGGATCGCTCCTCAGCTCTAGAGGCGGCGGTGGGTCAGGCAGGGCAAGAGCGAGCGCACGCGCTCCTGGTAGGCGAAGTCCAGCTCGGCCACCACCACGTCACCCGCCACGTCCCGGGCCTGGGCGAGGACGTCCCCCCAGGGGTCGACGATCATCGTCTTGCCGTAGCGGGTCCGTCCGTTGGGCTTGAGTCCGATCTGGTTGGGCGCGATCACGTGCAGCTGGTTCTCGATCGCGCGCGCGCGGAGCAGCACCCGCCAGTGGTCCTTGCCCGTGCCGAGCGCGAAGGAGCTGGGCACGAGCACCGTGCGGGCGCCCTTGCCCACGAGCGCCCGGAAGAGCTCGGGGAAGCGCAGGTCGTAGCAGACCGTCAGCCCGACCGCGCCCAGCCCCTCGACCTCGACCAGGAGGGGCTCGCTCGGTCCGGGGGCGACGTCGGCGCTCTCGCGCTCGCTCGGCCCGCCCGGCACGTCGACGTCGAAGAGGTGGATCTTGCGGTAGCGCGCGAGCTCGCTCCCGTCGGGACCGTAGACCAGCAGCGTGTTGTAGCGCAGCTCCGCGCTGGGGCCGGGCTCGCGCAGGGTGCCGGGCACGAGGGTCGCGCCGAGCTCGCGGGCCAGCTCGCTCAGGCGAGGCCCCCACTCGTCGAGGGGGTGACGGAGGGCGCGGTCCCGGCCCTCGTAGAGGCTGTTCTCGGGGAACACGATCAGCTGGGCCCCGCGGTCGCGCGCGCGGCGGGCGAGGTCTTGCAGCGTGGACCAGTTGCGGCCGACGTCGTCCTGCGAGTCGAGCTGGACGGCGGCGACGAGGGCGGCCCCGCTCACATCTCGCCCGAGCGGTTGGCGTACTCGGCCGCCAGGCGTTGGAAGAGCTGGGTCAGCTCGTTCTCCATCTCGGCGGGCTGCTGGTAGCGATCCTCGGGCTTCTTGGCCATCGCTCGCTCGATGATGTCGCTCAGCTCTTGCGGCACGGTCGGGTTCACCTGCCGGATCGGCGGCGGCATGTTGTTGAGGATCTTCATGATGAAGCTGCGCGTGGTCTTCTCGTTGAAGGGGCGCGCGCCCGAGAGCATGTGATAGAGCGTCGCCCCGAGCGAGTAGATGTCGCTGCGCTGATCCGCGTTGAGCGCGTTGTCGAGCTGCTCGGGGGGCATGTAGGCCAGGGTGCCCATGCCCTCGCCCGGGGCGGTCAGGCCGCTGCTGCCGGCCTGGGTGAAGCTCTTGGCGAGGCCGAAGTCGACCAGCTTGGCGACGCAGGCGCCGGTGACCATCACGTTCTCGGGCTTGATGTCGCGGTGGACGATCCCGCGGTCACAGGCGTGCTGGAGCGCGTTGGCGATCTGGATCACGACCCGCATCGCGTAGCCCACGTCGAGGCGCCCGTATTGGGAGATCAGCTTGCTGACCTCGCTGCCCTCGATGTACTCCATCGAGAGGTAGTGGGTCCCGCGGCACTCACCGGCGTCGTAGACGCGGGTGATGTTGGGGTGGACCAGCTTGCGCCCCGTCTCCGCCTCGCGGAAGAAGCGCTGGATGTCCTTGGTGTCGCTGACGAGCTGCGGCTTGATCGTCTTGAGCGCGACGACCTGGTTGTTGCCGGCGGTCCATATGGCCTTGTAGACCGACCCGAAGGCGCCCTGGCCGAGCTTCTGCTGAATGACGTAGCCGTCCACCAGGTTGGGGTCGAAGTCGCGCGGAGGCTGGGGAGCCTGCTGCTGCTGTTGGAACCCGCCCGGGTGTCCGGGTTGCTGCTGAAAGCTCTGCTGCGGGGGCGCGGCGGGCATGCCCGCGGGCTGCTCGAAGCCGAGCACGCGGACCTCGTTCTGGCCGAGGATCACCGAGTCCCCGACGTTGATTTGCGCCCAGGTGTTGCTCAGCCGCTGGCCGTTGACGTAGGTCCCGTTGCTGGAGCCGAGGTCGGCGATCAGGAGCCCGCGCTGGGTGTTGGCGATCTGGCAGTGCCGCCGCGAAATCGAGGGGTCCTGGATGCGAAAGGTGGCGTCCGAGCCGCGCCCGATCACGATCATCTGGTTGTCGGCCAGCGTGATCAGCTCCCCCGCTCTCGCGCCTCGGACCAAGCGCATTGCGACGCGGGGCATGGGGAACCTCGGGGAAGGCCGAGGGCCTAACTGCCGACGGCTGACTGATTTCCTGTTTCTATCAGGGGTTCGGCGGGCGGGCAAGGCGAGGTCGTGCGCTCATGTGTCGTCCCTGGCAGATCTCAGCCGAGCGCCGCCCTAGGCCGGTCTTGGGCCTGAGCCAGGCCGGGTTAGGATCCTCTCAGTGGAGGGATCCTGAGGATCACCCTCGTATTCGTGTTGACGCTCGTGCTGCCGAGCGTGCTCCTCTCGGCCTTCGCGATCCAGGCGGTCGAGGCACAGCGCCGCGCGACCCTGGCCGAGCGCTCGAGCCGACTCCAGGACGCCGCGCGCGAGCGGGCCGCGGCGCTGCAGGACACCTTCGTGATCCCCGCGCTCGCGCTCGAGCGGGAGGTGGCGGAGCTCGACTCCGCGAGCACGCCCCAGCTCGCCGAGGCGCTTCAGTCCCTCGTCGCCGAGCGCCCCCTTTTGCTCGACGCCTTCGTGCTCGGGGCAGCGGGAGAGCGCTTGATCCCCGCGGCGCCGGCCGATCCCCCGGCCTCGCAGCCCTGGGTCCGCGCGCAGGCCAGCGCCCTGGGCGGCACCTTGGGGGCCTGGCTGCCGCGGGACCCGGCGGCGACCCTCAGGCTCGCCCAGGAGGAGCGGGACTCCTTTCGGGCGGTCGAGATGCTCAACGAGGCGGTCCGGCTGAGCACGGGCCCCCTCCGGCTGAGCATCCTCGCGGAGCTCGGCCGCCTGCTCGAGCGGCGGGACCCGCTGCCGGCGATCATCACGGCGCCCTCCAACGGCCCTGAGGCGGCGGAGGTCTACGCGGCCATGGCCACGGCCCCGGTCCACGCGAGCGACCTCCAGGGGCGACCCGCGGGGGCTCAGGGCCGCTTCCGGCTCGCGCTGGTGCTCAAGCCCCAGCAGCCCGAGCTCGCCAGCCAGGTGCTGCACGGCTTGCTGAGCGAGCTGGAGCGCTGGGCGCTCCTGCTGCCGGCGGATCAGCTGGAGCAGGTCGCGCAGCGCGCCGCGGCCTTGCTGGAGGAGCCAGAGGCGCTCGAGCTCGCCCGCCGCATCGGAGAGGCTCGCCGCAGGGCGGAGGCGAGGGTCCAGCGCCTCGAGACCCTGTTCGGGCAGGTCCTCTCGGTGCTGAGCCGCGAGGGCAGCCTCCCGCGCATCTCCGCGCCCAACCTGGAGGGGGCGGAGACCCGGGGCGTGAGCTACGTCAAAGCCCGCGTGGGCGAGAACGTCACGATGCTGACCCACTCGGTGCAGCCCGTGACCCAGCGCCTCGTCGCGCTGCAGTGGGACCCCGAGGCCCTGCGAGCACGCTTCGCCGAGAGCGTCAGCACTCCCCTCTGGCGGGGGGAGCTGATCCCCTGGAACGACACCTTGGAGGGGAGCAGCGAGGTCGGCGTGGCCCGCCTGGCCGCGCCCTTCGAGCACCTGGGCGTGACGGTCCAGCCCGAGGCCGAGACCCCGGCCGGAGCCCTGGACCTGCCCCAAGGGAAGCTGCAGATCGGCGGCATCGGGCTCGCGCTGCTGGGGATCCTGATGGGCGTGTTCGTGACCCTGCGCACGGTCCAGAAGGAGAGCAAGGAGGCGCAGCTCAAGAGCGACTTCGTGAGCAACGTGACCCACGAGCTCAAGACCCCGCTGACCTCGATCCAGATGTTCCTCGAGACCCTGCTCCTGGGCCGGGTCAACGACGAGGAAGAGGTCCGCGAGTGCCTGACGATCATGGACCGCGAGGCCCGGCGCCTGACCCGCCTGATCGAGCAGCTGCTGGTGTTCAGCCGGATCGAGGGTCGCAAGTGGCGCGTGCGCTTCTCGAGCGAGAACCCTCGTTCGCTGGTCGACGAGGCGATCAAGATCCTCGCAGACCAGCTCCACACCACCCCCGAGGAGCTGGGGATCGAGGTCGTCGCCGTCCAGGAGCTCTCGGCGGTAGCCGTGGACCGCTTCGCGGTCGTCGAGGCCCTGCTCAACCTGCTCCACAACGCGTGGAAATACTCGCCCAACCCCGATCGACAGGTGCGCGTGGTGCTGACCAACCGCCGGCGCGAGGTCGAGATCGCGGTCGAGGACAACGGGATGGGCGTCCCGCGGCGCGATCGCCGGCGAATCTTCGTCAAGTTCGAGCGCGCCAGCAACGCGGAGAAGAGCCGCGTCGAGGGCTCCGGGATCGGGCTCACGCTGGCCTCGGAGATCGCCAAGGCCCACGGCGGGCGCGTCCGCTACGCGCCGAACAAGCCCAAGGGCAGCCGCTTCGCGATCGTGCTCCCGCGCTAGGAGGCGCGCGCTGCGCTCGGCGTGACCCACTGTCCCTGCGCCTGCGCTCAGCGAATCAAGCTTCGGACCCGCTCCGGCCCCCAGATTCGTGCGGGACTCGGGCTATGGCGCCTCGACCTTGACCAGCCAGCGGAAGGGGCGGCCCTCGTGCTCGATCTTGATCTCGCGCGGGAAGAGGGCCGAGATCCACTGCTTGGTCCCCTCCTTCGCGAAGACCTGGCAGGGGAAGGAGCGGCCGCTGATGTCGAGGGTCTCTTCGCCCGCGAGGGTCGGCGGCTCGCCGGGGGGGAGCGGGACGTCCTCGCGCGAGAGGATGAACACCTTGGGCGTCGGGCCGAACTCGACCGGAGGTGACTCGGGCATGCCGGCGACCTCCTCCATCCGGTTCACGCTGCGCAGGTCGTAGCGCACCTCGGTCTCGCTGACCGAGGTGATCGTCCACACCTCGTCGACGGTGATCCCTTGCTTGGGAACCACCCGGAAGTGATAGCGCTGGCCGACCTGCAGACCGCCGGGCTTGGTCTCGGTCGGCGGACGGACCAGGGGAGCCGGGGAGGCCTCGCCCTCGGGGTCGGGCTCGGCGCTGGGCTCGGGGCTCGGGTCCGCGGAGGGCTCCTGCGTCTCGCTCGCGCTCGAGGGCGGCGCGCCCTCACCGCCTGGGCTTTGCGGACCGCCCTCGGGAGCGGGGCAGCCACAGAGGCAGGCGCTGAGGAGAATCGGTGCCAGGAAGCGTCGCATGGTCCTCTCCTGGGTTCAGGGTAGACGAGGCGGTCAGGCCTGCAAAGGGAAGGAGCCTGCGTGATCCCAGCCGTCCTCCTGGTGTCGTACTCTGTCGTCGTGACGCGCCCCGTGCAGCTGCTGCTGGTCCTCGCCCTCGCCTTCGCTCTCACGCCAGCGCTGGGCTCCGAGACCCCCTGCCCGCTCTGCGAGGCCCCGGTCGTGACCGCGGCGCGGCCCTGGAACTTCGCGGGCGGAATCGACAGCGACGGCTGCGGCTACGCCCTCGACCAGCGCGGCGCGCTGAGGGTCGTCGGCCTGAGCGCCGTCCGCGAGTGCTCCCGCTGCGGGCTGGCCTTCGAGCCCGGCCAGCCCCTGGTCAGGGCGGGGTTGAGAGAGGCCTTGCCCGCCGAGCGCAAGCGGCTGGGGTTGCGCGAGGGGCAGCCCAGCGAGGTCGGCGCCTTGCACGAGCTGGCGGCCTGGGCGGCGGCCAAGGGCGGGCCGGCTCCGGGCGAGACCAAGGCTGCGCATCTGGGGCGGGTCGCTCGCCTCTGGCTGCGCGCTGCCTGGGCAGCCAGGGCTGAGGCCGTGCTGCCCTACGCGCGGGACTACGCGCCCACCTCGGTCGAGCGGGCGCGCCAGGCCCTGGCGAGCCTGCAGCGCCGCGCGGCCCGTGACCCCCACGAGCTCCCCGCGGTGCGTCGGATCGACGACTCGCTGGCGGGGCTGGAGCGGGGGCGCGTCCAGCTGAGCGAGAGCTTGAGCCAGAGCGAGCAGCCGGGGGCGCGGCTGCGCCTCCTGCGCCGCCTGCGCACCCTCGATCGCCTGGAGCGCGACCTGTTCGAGCGCAAGGCCGAGGCCCTCCGCCGCGCGGCGGAGGAGGAGCCCCTCCGGCCTGAAGAGCTCCGCCGCGCCACCTTCGCGGCCTGGGTCCGCTACGGGCGGCGGGCGCGCTGGGAGCAGGGGCTGGCGGAGCTCGCCCCCGCCGTGCGCGAGCGTGTCCAGGCCGCGCTGCGGCGCGAGGAGCGGCGACTGGGGCGGGCCGCCGAGGCCGCCCGCGCGGCGGCGCAGGCCCAGCCCGAGCGCGGGCTCCAGGCAGCCTGGTGGTTCGTGGCGGGTGACGCCGCCCGGCGCCGGGGCGAGCTGGACGCCGCCCGCAAGGACTTCGCGCGGGCAGGGCAGGGCGAGCGCGCGCTCGCCCTGCGGGCCGAGGCGCTGCTCGCGGCAGGTCCCGCGGCGTCGCAGAAGGCCGACTAGCGCGTGGAGACCCGCGGCGTGGTCCTGGCGGTGGTGGTGCTGCTCACGATCCTGGGCGGGATCGGCCTCCAGCTCGGCTCGACCGGGCGGCAGCTGCTCGTCGAGGCTGAGCGGGCGCGCCGTCAGAGCGACCTCGAGCGCTGCGCGGGCCGGATCGCCGAGCGGATCGAGGGGCTGGAGGAGCTCGTGCGCCGGGTCGCGCGCGCGCGGGCGCTCGAGGGCCAGGATGAGATCGACGAGGCCCGCTATCGCCAGCTCGACGGGCTCCTGAGCGAGGTGGCGCGTGACCCCACGCTGGTCCGCCTCGAGATCTTGCCCCTGGGCTTCGGCCCCTCCCTGGCTGGCTACGACCGGGCGGGCCGCCCGCCGCGCAGCGGCCCCATGGACGCCGCAATGAGCGAGACCCTCGTGGCGCAGGCCAGCTCGGGCCCCCCCGGCAAGCTCCTGCTCGGTGTGCGCGGCGCGGCCAGTGACCCTCGCCTGGCCGCGGCCTGGAGGACCGGCCGCGGGTGGGTGATCTATGGCGAGGTCGAGCTGCGCGCCGAGCTGGAGCGCGTGGCGGCAGCCTCCGGGGGCGGCACCTGGACGCTCAGCCACGCAGGACGCGTGGCCTGGCCGCCCGAGGCTCGCCTGCCCTTCACGCCGCCCCCCTCGGCGACCCGCAGTCAGACCGTGGTCCGCGAGGGCCACGTCGAGGCGACCCTGCCCCTGCGGGGCGGAGGCGCTCCCTGGCGGCTGCTGGCGCGCGCGCCGCTGCAGCGCGGGTTCTCGCTCCAGACCCAGGCCGCCCTCGCGCTGGCCGTCTTGACCGCCGTGCTCGTGGTGGGGCTGGGGATCTACGGCGCCCGGGCGGCCAGCCTGGGAGAGAGCCTGCGCTCGGTCGAGCGGCAGGAGCGCCAACTGCAGGGGATGTTCGACGCGATCACGGACCCGCTCCTGGTCCTCGACCGCGAGCTGCGGGTGGTGCGCACGAACCGCGCCGCGGAGCGAGTGCGCGCCGGACAGGCCTACGCGGAGGTCCTCGGGGAGCGCGGGGTCGACGACCAGGCCGCGGAGCTGGACGCGACGCGCGGGGTGCTCACCCGAGGTGAGCCGCGGGTTCGCGAGCTGGCGGCGGGGGAGCGGACGCTCGAGGTCGCGCAGTTCCCGATCTTCGCCGCCGACCTCAGCGTGGCGGGGGTGGTCGAGCACGCGCGCGACGTGACGGCGACCAAGGCCCTCCAGGCGCAGCTGGTGCAGAGCGAGAAGCTCTCGACCCTGGGCGAGATGGCGGCCGGGATCGCGCACGAGATCAACAACCCCGTCGGCGTGATCAGCATGTTCGCCCAGCTGCTGAGCGAGGAGCTGAAGGAGCGCGGCGACCTCGAGGACGCCCTCGAGAAGGTCGAGACGATCGAGGACCAGGCGAGCAACGTCGGCGAGATCGTCAAGGGCCTGCTCCGCTTCGCGCGCAAGAGCGAGGGGGTCAAGGCTCGCTTCGACGCTCGCAACGCGGTCGAGCGCGCGCTGGCGATCCTCAAGCACCAGAAGATCTCGGCGGGGCTCGACCTCGACGTCGACCTCGGCAGCGAAGAGCTGCCGGTGCTCGGAGACGAAGGGCAGCTGGCGCAGGTGGTGCTGAACCTGGCGGTCAACGCCTGCCACGCCATGGGCGGCGCCGCGGGCGCC
>CALDQK010000696.1 GCA_937911525.1 uncultured bacterium | reverse complement strand
GGGCCGCCCTCGAACGCGCGCCCTCCGACCCCCTCCTCCTGCTCGAGGCGGCCCGCGCCGAGGAGGCCGCGGAGCTGCGCACCTTCCACGACGTCCAGGCCGCGCGCCTCACCGGCGAGAGCGAGGAGCCGGTCTATGGAGCGCGGAGCGCCGCGACCCGGGCCCTCGAGCTGGCGGAGCTCCTCGAGCCCGACGACCCCCTGCGAGACGAGGCCTGGCTGCTGGCAGCCCGCGCCCTGCTGCGCAGGCTGGAGCTGACCTCGACCTCGAACGCGGGGGCCCGCAAGCCCATGGAGCGGGCGCTGCGGCGCGCGCTGGAGTCGGTCCTGCGCGGGTTGGATCACCAGCCGATCCTGGCGGCGCGGACCCGCTTCGCGCGGGCGCTCCTGGCGAGCGACGAGCGCGAGGCCGAGCGCGCGGCCGAGGACCTCGCGCGCGCGGGCGCCGCGCTCAGCCCCGCGCAGCTCGAGGCGCTCAGCCTGGCTAGCCACGCTGGCGACGTCCTCGCGCGCGACCGAGCCCTGTCCTTCCTGGGCCTGAGCGGAGACCTGCCGGCGTGGGCGTCCCTGCAGGTCAGGCTCGGCCGGGACGTGGCCCGGGCGGCGGAGCTGGCGCCGCGCGAGCCGACCCTGCTCCTCGCTCGGAGCTTGGCGAAGCCCAAGCTGGCCGAGACCGAGTCGGATCTGCTCGGACTGGCGGAGGTCGCGCTGCGCGCTCCCGAGCTGACGCTCCTCCTCGTCGAGCTCCTGGCGCTCGAGGAGGCCTCCCCGGCGCCGACCCAGGTAGCGAGCGGTCTCGAGGGCGCCAGCCCGCAGGTGCTCCTTGGGCGGGCGCTGGCCTGGGTCGCGCGGGCGCGGCGGAGCGGCGAGCACGAGGCGGCGCTGCGGGCCAGCCAGGCTGCCGAACGCGCCTGCGCGGCCCTGCCTGATCAGGCGGGCGCCCACCTCCTGGGGGCGCTTGCCCTGGCGGAGCTCGGCCGGCGAGGGGACGCGCTCGCGCCAGACCTGGGGCGCGAGGTCGACTTCCACCTGAGCTGCGCTCAGTCCCTCCAGCCCTGGTCCTGGGTGCCCCGCCTGATCCGCTACGGCCTGCCTGGCCTCGACGAGCAGCGCGCGCGTCAGCTCGGCGACGAGCTCCTCGGGCTGGGCTTCGTGACCCGCCGCGATGTCCTGACCCATGGGCCCAACGCCCCCGCGCTGCGGGCCCCGCTCGAGGGCCTGCGCCAGGTCCTCGAGGGACTGCGGCTCGACGGGGCGCCGGAGCGGATCGGCATGAGCGGCTACGGCCTGGCTGCTCAGGCGCCTGCGCGCGGTCTACCCAACCTGTCGGTGTTCACCCGCCTCCGGACGGCGCGCGAGTCCGTGTTCGACTCGGTCAAGGGCCCCAATCAGAGCGCCTTGGATGGCTTCCTCCAGACCCTGAGCCTGGCCCAGCCAGGAGCCGATCGAGACGGGCTGCGGGCCCGCCTGACCGCCGAGTTCCACTTTCGACGACTGACCCAGATCAACGGCGATCCCCGGCTCCGAGACCTCGAGGGCGCCGAGCTCGAAGCGACGCGGGAGTCCCTCAGCGCGCGCCGGCTGCGCCTGGCCGCCGAGCAACTCGCGACGGCTCGGCGGCTGCGCCCGACCCTCCAGCCCTTCTCCGAGCTGCTGCGCCGAGTCGGTCCCTATCCGTGGGAGCCCGCAGCGAGCGAGGAAGGCGCCCAGCCCGCGCGGCGCGCGGCCTTCCTCCGCTCGCAGCCCGGCGCGCCGAGCTTCTGGCAGGTGCTCTTGGCGGCCTGGTCGGAGGCCGAGGAGGGCCGGATCATGGCCCGGGCTCGCGAGCGGGAGAGCGACCCCGATCTGCTCAGCCTCGCGGACCTCGTCCCGCAGGACTCACTCAGCCAAGCGGTCTTGGGCAGCGCCACCCAGGCAGCCGGGGGCTGGAGCGTGTGGCGCCTGGCCAACGAGGGCTCGCCCGAAGAGGCCGCGCTGGCGCTCCTGCGAGACAGCGCCTACCACCGCCGCTCGCCACCCTTCGTCACCGCCTACTGGCAGCTCAACGGCCTGCGCTGGAGCGGTCAGGGGCTCCGCTCGGCGCGCACCAAGCTCGGTCTGGCGCGAGCTGCTCGCCTGATCAGCGGCAAGCTGGAGCTCTTCGAGCTCTTCGTGGGAGACCTCCAGCTGGACCTCGCCAAGCTCTTGCCCGAGGAGGCGGAGGAGCGGGCGAGCTTGCTCCTGGAGGGAGCGCGCGCCAGCGCGCTCGAGCGCGAGGTCCCCCCGGAGCTCGAGTCACGGGGCAGCGCGCTCTGGCGTCGGGTCCGCGGCCTGGCCCTGGCGGGAGACAGCGAGGCGGCCGCGGCGAGCTATCGCCAGCTGCGTGAGCTCGGCGAGGGCGAGCGCTGGGGCTTCGACCCGGGCAGCGACCCCTGGCTCGAGCGGGTGATCGAGCTGGTGCCGGACGTGCGGGCGGACGCCGAGCAGCTCCGCCACGGCGGCTGAGCCTGCGGCCAAGCGCGAGATAGGACGAGCTGGGGGGCGCGGCTAGAGGTCGCTGAGCAGCTCGACGAGGGCCTCGTCGGCGTCGTCGAGGCTGGCGACGCGCTGGGCGAGGGCGACGGCCGGGGAGTCGGCGTCAGCGGCCTCGAGGGCGGCGCGCGCGGCGGCGAGCTCTCCAGAGCCCAAAGAGCAGAGGGCTTGGGGAAGCGATTCGAGCTCGAGGGCCTGCAGCGCGGCAGAGTCGGAGCGGGCGAGGGCGTCGGCGGCGTCGTCGGCGGAGATCGCCCGCAGGGCGTTGAGGGCGCTAATCCGGTAGGGATCGATCTCGCCTTCACCGGCGGCGGCTTCGAGGAGGGCCGCGGCCAAGGGGCTCTCGCCGAGGTCGCGCTTGCGCTTGACCAGGGTCGTGACGCGCCCGACGGACCAGGGGTGACGCACCAGGAGCTCTTGCACGGAGCGCCGCTGGTCGGGCGTGACGTTGCCCGCGGCATATCGGCAGAGGAGCTGCGGCGAGAGCTCGCCCGAGGCCAAGGCCCAGCTCGGATCGTCGAGGCGACTGCGATCGCTGATCGCGGTATCGACCAGACGTCCGAAGGCGGTCGGACCTTGGCTGCGAGCGGGATTGGAGGCGTTGGGGGGCAGTGGTGCGGTGGACATGGTCTCGCTCCTTCGCAGCGCGGGCCCGCCAGGGAACCGGGTGCTGCGATCGTAGATCAAAGGCTTGCTCATGGACTAGTCCTTCTTGCGGAGCGGCTTGCGCTCGATCAAGCAGGCGTTGTAGTCGGGGAAGTTCATCCCGAGGCCCTCCTCGACCACCTTGCGGCGGAGCTCCGCCATGTGGCGGGCGAGGGCTGGGCCGTCGAGGTCGAGGCCGGCGCGGCGCGCGATATCAGCGGGGTCGATCTCCCGCTTGCAGGTGCTGTCCTTGTACATCCGGCAGCCCGCGTGGGGCGCGTGCTCGCAGCGGTGCGCCACGATCGCGAGCTCGGTCTCGCTCACGTCGCCGCGGCGGCGCATCGACTCGTAGGCGCGGTCGACGATCGCCATCCACACCTTGAGGCGGATCCGGTTGATGCACAGGTTGATCGCGTTGGTGGTCAGCCGCTGCGCGCGCTCGAGGTCCTTGGCCGAGAGGCCCTCGCGGGCCAGCTCGCGGGCGACCAGCTGGTCTTCGTCGCTGAAGCTGCCGAGCTCCTCGGCGACCGGGGCCACGGCCGACACCTCGCGGCCGGTCAGTCCAGCGGCCTCCTCAGCGCTGAGGCCGTCGACGAGGAAGCGCAGCAGCGCGGCGTCTTCGGTGGTGGTCTTCTTGCCAGTCTTCTTGCCTGGCAGGTGCGCGAAGGCGGCCGCGAAGCGCGCGGGGACGCCGCTGAGGCGGAAGGCGGTCACGACGTCGGCCACCGCGCGGCCCTTGCTGATCAGGCCGAAGATCACGCCGTCGAGCGCCTTGATTCGTCCGCTGGCTTCGAGGTCATCCAGCACCGTCAGCAGGAAGTTGAGTGCATCGCGAGCGGCGACCACCGCGCCCGTCTGCACTGGAGGACGGGGATCGCGGGGCTCGGTGTCGTCGATGGAGTTGGGTTGTCGCTTCTTGCGAGCGATCTCGTCCAGGCAGGCGTTACGGAGGATCCTGGCGACGTAAGCCCTGAAATCACGGCCGTCCCACTTGGGAATCGACTGCCAGATCTTGCCCCACACCGCTGGGTAGTCCCGCTCGGGGTCGAGCCCGTGTCGGTACAAGATCCCCTTCACACGCAAGTTACGCTCGAGGTGCCGCATCATGGCTTCCATCGAGGAGTCGGTCTGCTCGAGCGCAACTCCTTGCACCAGAGCGAAGTAGGGCGACTGCGCGGCCAGGAAGAGCTCTCGGACCACGAACGCGACGGCGTCCTCGGCGCCCCCCTCGAGGTCCTCGAGGGTGGCCGTCCCGGGCGCGATCTCCTCGTCGTTGAGGTTCCGCACGGCTGGGCAGCGCCGCATGATGCGGACCATCAGGTTGTCGAGGAAGTCGCTCCGAGTGAGCGAGTCGTCGTCGATCTGCTCTAGCTGCTTGTTGACGGCGGAGCAGAGCTCGGCGAGGGCGTCTTCCGACAGGATCACCATGGCCTCCTTGAGGGTGGGACGCTCCAAGAGGCGGAGCCCGTCACCCGAAGGCGCGCATAGTAACGCGGCAGTCCTGAAGGGAGCGAAAGCGTAAGGGGCTGGTGCGCAACCATTCCCGAGGCGTGGAAGCTGCACCCCCCGCAGCACCGTCCCCTGGTGCTTTCGCGGGGAGCAGCGCTCGCAGGCCGCAGGCTTCGCCCTAGCGGGTGTAGAGCTCGGTCTGAGCGATCGCCTGGGTCTGGGCGTCGAACCCGCCGACCACGAGGGCCTGGCCGTTCTGGAGCAGGACGACCCGGTGATCGACGCGAGGGATCGCGAGGTCGCTGGTCCCGACCGGGGCGCCGCTCACGAAGAGCTCGCAGCGGGTCAGAGCCTGGCCCGCGCTGTCCACACCGCCCACGATCAGGACCTCGCCCCGGTTGCCCACGGCGAGGGCCTGGTGCTGGTAGCGCGCCGTGTCGAGGGGCGAGCCGGCGCTCCAGGTGCCGCTGGCTGGGTCGAAGACCTCGGTCTGGTCGGTGACGGTGAACTGGTTGTTGGTCAGGAGCTGACCGCCGGCGAGGAGCACGCCGTCGCCGGGGAGGGCGGTCGCGCTGGCGAAGATCAGGTCCGCGCCGTTGTCGGGGCCAGGGGTGACCGCGCCGCCTGCGCCGATCGACTCGACGCGCTGGGTCGACATGCTGGCGACGCCGAGGTTGCCGTTGTTGCCCTGCGCGACATCACCGCCGCTGATCGCCAGCACGCGGTTGCTGAGGGTGACCGACGCGCCCCAGGAGTGCAGGTCCTGCATGGCGCTCGTGGCCCACGTGTCGTTGGTGGGGTCGAACACCGCGACCGAGCTGGTGCTGGTGAGGTTGGCGTCGAGCCCGCCAGCGAGGATCGGCTCACCCGCCGGGGTCACGCCGCTGAGGTGCCACACCCGAGCCGCGGGGAGATCTGCGACCGCGCTGAAGGTGTTGGTGGTCGGGTCGAAGGCGTAGGAACTGCGCAGGACCTCGAACACGGGCTGGCCCTGAGCGTCCAGGCGCTCGATTCCGACCCCGCCCGCGATCAGCACGCGCTTGTTGGCGTCGTCGAGACGGAGGGCCGCGTGGAGTTGGCGAGCGGTGGGGAACTGGCCGGTCGCGTCCAGCATCAGGCCGTCGTTGGGGTTGGCGACGAGGTCCCGTGTGCGCTGCCAGGTGGTGGTGAGGGGGTCGAAGACCTCCGACTCGGCCAGGGTGCCGGATCCGTCGGCGCCGCCGACCACGAGGACCCGCCCGTCGTCGAGCAGGGTCGCCGAGTGCTGGCCGCGGGCGTTGATCAGGTCGGGGCCTGCGCTGAAGGTGCCGGCGTTGGTGGGGAGCGTGTTGGAGGTGAGGGGAGCGGCGGTGTTGGTGTTGGTCGCGGCGGGGGTCGTCGAGGCGACCGCGCCCGTGGTGCTCGAGGTGGCGGAGCTCTTCGAGCGGCTCCCCGAGGAGCAGCCAGCGACGGCGAGCGCGGCGAGGGCGAGCGCTCCCACTCTGCGGGCGAGCGGAGGCGTGAGCCGCACTCTGATTCGCTGTCGAGCCATTCCGGTTCCTTCCGCTGCACGGAGTGCAGCCAGCGGCAGGAAAACAAGTGAGGGTCCAACCTCAGGGGCCGGTGCGATTCCTCCTAAGTGCTTGAGCCAACGTTCCTTCATCGGGGGGAGACAGGGATGGGTCGCGAACGATGGCCTCGGTTTCCCGGATTTGCGTTTCGCGAAGAACCTGATGTGGGTGGACTTTAGGACGAAAGAAGATCGCTTGAAGGTAGACGGGGTGGGAGGGGCGTGATAATTTGCTCCACAGACGAGTCTGAGATAACCCACCTGTGGGTAAGGACCTAGACGACTCGCCAACGCTGCCTCGGCCTCGGGCACTCCCGAACTGCATGCAGCTGCGGCTCTCGACTCTGAACATTTCGACCAAAACCGGCCCCAACCTCCCGCGTGAACTTCCCCCAGGGATTTCCACGTGAGAAACCGCGGCTAGAACCCTCTTCTGAGGGAACCCTCTCACGAGGGAAAGGACGACGACCCATGCGGAAGATCAAGACCAAGGGGCTGAAGTTCAAGGTCAAGCCGGTGGACCGCGGTCCCCGTTTCGCGATCGTCCTTCACTCGATCAAGAACGCCGAGAAGGCCAAGGAAGGCCTCAAGCGGATCTTCGAGGTCGACGACTCCCTCGCCGACCACGTCGTCAGCAGCGCCCCGGTCGTGATCTGCCGCGACCTCGCCCAGGGGGACGCCACCAACTACGTCAAGCGCCTCAAGGATGGCGGCGACTTCCGGGTGTGGCTCGAGTCCGCGGCCCCCAAGCGGGCCAAGCAGATGAACCTGAAGCGCAAGGATGGCGACTCGGCCCCGATGCCGACGCCCCACATCCGGAAGCACTAGCCTCCCGAATTTGGGGGGAGATCTCCTAGGCGCTTGGGTGCACGTGGCTTAAGGCCACTTGCATTTTCATGACACTCGATGGCCATCGTCGGCTATCCTCATCGAGGTCAGTTGGTCGGATTGCGTCGATACCCGGCGCCGAGTAAGATCGGCCTGACTCAGGAGTCGTGCTTGAAGCTCGAGAACGCCATTTCCACTGCGCCCGATTCGGCTGGATACGCATCCCGAATCGTTGCTAGCGCGCGGTGGATTCGAGCGATCTCGAGGCCAGCGCACGACGCGGCGTTCAACCCGAACGCCGCCGCGCCCCCTCCAAGAGGGTGCATGTAGCCCGAGTCGTCGACCCTCCGTCCGAGTTCCCCGAACGCCTCTCTTCCTCCCCCCAAAGGTTCTTCCTCATGAAGGCACGTTACGATTCCAAGCCCCTCAAGCTCGCAGCCAAGGTCAAGACCAAGGCCGCTGACGGCGCCGAGGGCTACGTGACTCGGATGGGCCTGCTGCGCATGAAGCGCGGCGGCAACACCAAGGTCGACGTCTACTTCCCCGAGCGCAACGCCCGCGGATACACCTTCATGAGCCAGCGCATGTTCCTGGCCAGCTTCCTCAGCTACGGCGGCACCGTCGCCGAGTAGTCCCTCGCTCGACAGCGACCGAATCGAAGAGCCGCGTTCCCTTGGGGCGCGGCTCTTTGCGTGTGCTGCTCTTGCTCGACGAGACCACCCTGGCACTTCGCTGGTAATCTGGAGCCGTGGACGGCCGCGACCTGAAGAAGCTGGCGCTCTTTCGCCTCCCCGTGGGCACGATCGCGGGGATCCGCGTCACCGTGCACTGGACGCTCTTCCTCGCGGCGCTGGCGCTCCTGGGCATGTTCCACGCCAACCCGCGCTTCGGCATGATCCTGGTGTTGATCGTGTTCGGGAGCATCTTCCTCCACGAGATGGGCCACTGCTTCGGAGCCCGCCACGTCGGGGGCCGGGCGAACGAGGTGATCCTGTGGCCGCTCGGCGGGCTGGCGCCGCTCGAGGTCGAGGTCCGGCCCTGGCCGCTCTTCTTCGCCACGATCATGGGTCCGGCGGTCAACGTCGTCCTGGCCTTGGTCGGGATCGCGCTCCTCCTCGCCATGGGCGGCAGCGTCTCTTGGCTGCTCTCCCCGCCCATCGAGGTCGCGAGCTCCCTCGCGCTCCAGGTCGCCTGGGCGCTGGCGTTCATCAACCTGGTCTTGGCCTTCTTCAACCTGATCCCGGCCTTCCCGCTCGACGGCGGACGGATCTTCCACACCGCCCTCTGGCCTCGCTTCGGCTTCGAGCGAGCGCTCAAGATCGCGATCGTCCTCGGCTACGTCTGCGCGGGCGGCTTCGTGGTCTACGGGCTCTGGACCCGGGACCTGCTCCTGGTCGCGGTCGGCGCCTTCGTCGCCTTCGGCGCCTACCAGGAGCGCAAGGCGCTGCAACAGGGCCACATGCTCGGCCAGCAAGAGCGCTCTCCCTGGGCTGAGAGCCTCCCCTACTACGACCCCGAGCCGCAGCGCGAGCCGCGCAAGCCGGGCGTGATCGCGCGCTGGCGCGAAGAGCGGCAGCGAAAGCGCGATGCCGAGCAGGCTGCGCGCAAGGCGGCCATGCGCGAGCGCCTCGACGAGGTGCTCAAGAAGGTGAGCGAAGTGGGCGGGGTCAACAACCTCTCGCCCGAAGAGCGGCGCTTCCTCGAGGAGGCGAGCGCCGAGCTGCGCAAGGAACGCTCGAACTGAGGGACGAGCCCCTCCCCGCGGACTTCTACGAACGCGAGGTCGTCGAGCTGGCGCGTTCGCTCCTGGGCCAGCGCCTCGTGGTCGACGGGGTGGGTGGGCGAATCGTCGAGACCGAGGCCTATCACGAGGACGAGCCCGCCTGCCACGCGCACCGCGGCGAGACTCGCCGCAACCGGAGCATGTTCCAGGCGGGCGGCACCCTCTACGTCTACCGGATCCACCAGTCCATCTGCTGCAACGTCGTCGCCGGTCCCGCAGGGGCCGGCCTGGCCGTCCTGGTCCGGGCGATCGTGCCGGAGCTCGGGCGCGAGCGGATCGCGGCGCGGCGCGCTGGACGACGCGAGCGCGAGTGGACCAATGGCCCCGGCAAGCTCTGCGCAGCGCTCGGGATCGGGCTCGAGCACGACGGGACGAGCCTGATCGAGGGCCCGGTTCAGGTGTGGCAGGGCGAGTCACCTGCCGAGGGGCGGATCGTGGCGGGCCCGCGAATCGGGATCTCCAAGGCGGTCGACCTGCCCTGGCGCTTCCTCCTAAGCGACTAGCCAGCAAGGGCTTGTCTTTGCCCGCGTCCGCTTTGGCCGTCGGCTTGCCTCTACTGGGGTAACCGGAGGTCCGTCATGGCCCGCTTGCTCCCTCTAGCTCTGACTTCGCTCGCGCTGCTGAGCGTGACCCCTCGCGCCGCCCTGGCCGTCTCGGACGCCGAGGTGGGGCGCGCGGTCGACAAGGGGCGGGACTACCTGCTCAAGCTGCAGGACCGCAAGGACGGCGCCTTCCGCGATGTCTGGGCCCCCAAGGGGTATCGCTCCGGCGAGACCGCGCTGGCGCTGCTGGCGCTGCTCAAGGCGGGCGTCGAGCCGCAGGATCCACGGATCCTGGCGGGCTTCGACTGGCTGCTCGATCAGAAGATCGAGCGGGTCTACGACGTCTCGGTCGCCGTCCTGGCGGTCGAGGCCCTCTACATGCCCGAGAAGCAGAAGTCGATTCAGGACCCCGCGCCCCTCGCGACTCAGGTGCGCAAGCGCTTCCACAAGCAGGCCCCTGGGCGAGTGCGCAAGTGGCTGGTCCAAGCGGCGAAGTTCCTCTCCAAGCACCAGCACGAGGGCGGGCTCTGGCGCTACCCCTTCTACGGCGACCCGGACGTGAGCAACGCTCAGTTCGCGGTCCTGGCGCTCAAGGCCGCCCACCGCCTGGGCGTGAAGGTCGACCTCGGTGTGTTCTGGAAGGTCGCGGAGGCCCTCGTCGAGTGCCAGCAGGCGAGCGGAGCGAAGGTCGCGAGCTTCCCGGTCCCGGCTGCAGATCGCAAGATCGCGGGCCTGCTCGACCGCCGCACGAAGCGCAAGAAGAAGAAGCGCCGCACGGGCAACAGCAGCAGCACGCGCACGCGCGGAGAGGAGGAGACGCCGATCCTCACGACCTCGACCACGCAGCGGATGCAGGCTCGCGGCTGGGGTTATCGGCCCGGCGACGCCCCGCGCGGCAGCATGACGGCCGCGGGCGTCGCGATCCTGGTGGTCTGCAAGAGCGAGCTCGAGGCCCACGACCGCTACGAGAAGGAGCTCGCGCCCAAGGTCAACCGCGCGCTGCGCGACGGCGCGGCCTGGCTGGCGGCGAACTTCGCGGTCGACAAGAACCCCGGCGCCGAGCCGGATTGGCTCTTCTACTACCTCTACACGCTCGAGCGGGCCGGGACGCTCCTGGCCCTGGAGCGCTTCGGCGGGCGGGCCTGGTACGAGGAGGGGGCCCAGGCGATCCTCTCGCGCCAGGAGGGCGACGGGCGCTTCCTCGCCAAGACCTCGGGGCAAGCCGACGGCGACCTCGCTGGCACCTGCCTGGCGTTGCTCTTCCTGGAGCGCTCTACGGTGCCGGTCATGAAGCGCGTCGCCACGGGCAGCGTAGCGGTCAGCGCGGCTCGTGGTCCGAGCGTCAAGGACCTCCCCGACGGCCAGCTCGAGGTCACCTTCCGCTACGGGGGGCTGCCTGGACGCAAGGTCGCGGTCGCGGGCAGCTTCAACGGCTGGAGCAAGGACAGCCACGTCCTGCGGGACACGGGCGAGGGGCGCTACGAGCTGGTCGTGACGCTCCCCAAGGGGCCGCACGAGTACAAGTTCGTGCTCGACGGGACCCAGTGGGAGCTCGATCCGCACAATCCCAGCCGACAGGACGACGGTAAGGGGAACACCAACTCCGTGGTCGGTCGATAAACCTCCTCGTTATCGTGGCTTGCCTCGCTCCCGAAGCTTGCAGGGAGCCCGATTCCCGGTTCTGATGGCTGCCTTTGGCGGGGCTCCATGAGCGATCCGGGACACTCCACATCGGAGCCAGTGCTCCCAGACGAGTACGGCCCCGACGAGCAAATCACGTTCGAAGTCGGCGAGTACGAGGTTGAAGACGGCCACGATGCCTACGACCACGAAGACTCCTTCCACGCGGGGGGAGGCTTCGACGACGACCAAGCCGGCTTCGAGGAGGTTGAGGGCGATTTCGACCTCGACGACGAGCAAGACTGAGGTTCCGCCCGCGAGCGCAGCCGTTGTCGCGATCGGCAACGAGCTCCTCGCGGGGAAGGTCCGCGACGAGAACCTGATCTTCCTCGCCCGCGAGCTGCGGGCGTTGGGGGTGGAGCTACGCGTCGCGCTCGTGGTGCCCGACGAGTTCGAGGCGATCGGCGAGGCGCTCCACTACGCGCGCGCGCGCGCCGAGGTCGTGATCACCTGCGGCGGCGTGGGGCCGACCCACGACGACCTCACCCTCGCGGCCGTGGCCCAGGCCTTCGACCGCCCGCTCGAGCCGATCCCCTCGCTGCTCGAGGCGATCGACCGCCACTACGGCGCCCGCGCCAACGACGAGATCCGCTCGATGGCCCTCGCGCCCGCCGGCGTCGAGTTGATCCAGCCGGTGCCCTTCTTCCTGCCGGTGTTCAAGCTCGACCAGGTGCACGTGTTCCCGGGCGACCCCGCGGCGCTGCGCCTGCTCTTCAACGGCTGGAAGGGCGCGCTCTCGCGCGAGCCCTACCACTCCGCCCGTATCAAGCTCGACCTCGACGAGGGGGAGGTGGCTCCGCTGCTCACCGCCCTCGCAGACGCCCACCCGGGCGTCGAGGTCGGTAGTTATCCGCGCTTCGACTCGGGGCGCACCTGGAAGGTCCTCGTCACCATCGACGCCAAGGACCTGGACGCCGTCAACGCTGCAGCTAGCGCGCTGGCGGACCGAATCCAGGCCGAGTTCGGACAGCAAGCCATCCTGGACCGCGCAGGTCCCGGATCCACTGAGGTTTAAACGCATGGCCCTCGATCAGAACGCTCTTAATCGCATCATGGGTGCCGCCCGCGCCCGCAACGTGTCCCAGGTCGAGGAGCTGTGGGTCGATCTGCTCCACATGGGTGAGATCCCCGAGAACCTCAAGTCGCTGATCAAGGTCGTCGACGAGGTCGCGCGCCGCGGCGACAAGGACCGCGCGGCGGACCTGCTGGTCCACCCCCTGATGCGCACCGCGCTCAAGGAGGCCGGCAAGGATGACGAGCTCTTCGAGATCCTCCGCAAGGCCGTCGCCCTCTCGCGCCGGGTCAAGGGGATCCGCCACGAGCTGCTCGAGCAGTACCGCCGCAAGTATTCCGATCGCGAGGGCCTCGAGGCGGTGATCAGCAAGACCGACCTCGGCGGCGAGGGTCCCCTCGACGAGGCCGTGCGTCAGCTCGACGAGGCCTTCTTCTTCCAGGTCGGCGACTACGTGTTCCACGAGCGCGGCTGGGGCATCGGGCGCGTCGTCGAGGCCCACCCCGAGACGGGTGAGCTCGTGATCGACTTCTGCGAGAACAAGGGCCAGCGCATGGACGCCGGCATGGCGCTCAAGGCGCTCGAGCACCGGCCCGACGACGACCTCGAGGTCCTGATCTGGACCGACTCCGAGCGCTTGATCGCGATGGCCAAGGACGAGCCGCTCAAGCTCTTGCGCAACGCGCTGACCAGCCTGGGCGGCAAGACCCAGTCCAAGGTCATTCGCGACCGCCTGACCCCGGTCCTGGGCAAGAGCGCCTGGACCAAGTTCTGGGGCAAGGCGCGCAAGCTGGCCAAGGACGACCCCCAGATCGAGATCGGCAGCGGCGCCCGCGCCAACATCTCGCTCCGCGACGAGCCCCTCTCGCGCGAGGAGGAGGTCGCCCAGCAGATCCGTCGCCTGCGCAGCTTCACCGATCGCCTGGTGATCGCGCGCCGCGAGCTGATCGCACAGAAGGGCAACGACGAGGTCCCCGCCTGGCTCGAGGAGGCGCTGCGCCACCTCGGCACGCGCCACGGCAAGGTCGGGACCCCCGGCCAGCGCGCCGCGGCCCTCGAGCTCGCGCTCTTCAAGGACGAGGTCGCCGAGCACTTCCCCAGCGCGCTCGAGGACGTCAAGCCCTTCGTCGAGGGCGCCGAGCCCGAGACGGACCCCGACACCGGCGAGCCGCTCCCCGTCGAGCTGCCCGAGCACCTCGCCCAGCCGCTGAAGTCCTTCCTGGAGAGCCCTGAGCTCTCGCCGATCCTGAAGGCCATGTGCACGCCCGAATACCGCAAGCGCGTGGTCCGGATGCTGGCGCTGCAGACGGGCGATGAGGCGGTCGAGAACCTGAAGGAGATCGTGCTCGACCCGGCGCCGCAGACCTGGGAGGAGGCCGTCAAGGCGCTCAAGAGCCTGGGCCGTGAGGACGCGATCATCGACTGCGTCAACCAGGTGCTGATCAGCCCCCGCAACCACCCGCTCGCGCTGGCGGCCTTCTCGCGCGGCCGCTTCAGCGGCAGCCTCGAGATGCTGCCCGACCGGACCGACTCCGAGATCATGATCAAGGTGCTCAAGGTCTACGACAGCGTGAACCTGGCGTTCAAGAACACCAGCAGCCGCAAGGAGAAGGCTCGCCTCAAGCCCTCGGTCGAGGCCCTGCGGACCACGATCAGCGAGAAGAACCAGAAGGCGCTCAAGAAGGTGATCGACGACGCCACCGAGGGCGACGTCCGCCGCGTGCTGCAGATCGTGCGCCAGAGCCCGACCCTGACCGGCACGATCATTCGCTCGGCCGAGAAGTCCGTCGCCAAGCGCTACCCCGAGATGCTCGCCACCGTCGCGACCAACGTCCGCGACAGCGAGGAGGACGAGGACACCAACATCTACACCACCGCCGAGGGCGTGCGGAAGCGGGAGGCCGAGCTCAAGGAGATCCTCGACGTGCGCATGCCGCAGATCACGATCGAGATCGGCAAGGCGCTGGAGTTTGGCGATATCTCGGAGAACGCCGAGCTCGACGCCGCGCGCGAGACGCAGCAGCGCCTCGCCGACACGGCCAGCCGGATCCAGGAGGAGCTCAGCCGCGTAGTCCTGATCGACCCCGCGCAGGTCGACCCCAGCACGGTGGTCGTCGGCTCGCGCGTGACGATCCTCGGCAAGGACGAGAAGGAGGAGACCTACACCCTCCTCGGCCCCTGGGACCTCAGCGACGAGGACTCCTCGATCATCAGCTACATGTCCGCCATGGGTAAGGGCCTCCTCGGCAGCAAGGAGGGTGAGGAAGCGACCATCACCCTCCCGAGCGGCAAGAAGAAGGTCTACAAGGTCCAGAGCATCGAGCGCGCCGTCCTGCAGTCGCAGAACTAGGCGCGATCACTCGGATCAGCGAACGAGCCCCGCCTGCGCGGGGCTCGTTTGCGTGTGGGCGAGCGCGCCGGAAAGCGAGGTGAGAAGGAGCTGTCGCACAGCGAGAGCTACCGTCCGATCGGGCGAGGGCACGGGCACGGGCACGGGCACGGGAGGCTGTCGCGAAACCTCGGGAGCGACAGCTCCGAAACGCGAAGGAGCTGTCGCACGAGCGACAGCTCCCTCTCTATCGAGACAATGAACGGTGAAAACTGGAAAACTCGAAGAAGGCAGCTCCGCCGAGCAGCCACCGCGCTTTCCAGTCCGTTCCAGCTCAGGAACGAGAAGGAGCTTGCGCTGGTTGCGACAGCTCCTTCTGTGCTCGGTCTGGAGCTGGTTGGCTAGACCGCCCGCAGCAGGGCCAGGACCGCGCCGCCGCGGGCCGTGGTCGAGACCACCAGGGCGTGGCGCGCCTCGAGCGGGACGGCCGCGCTGACCTGGCCGTGGGTCGGCGGGAGCTGGCCGTGGTGGAGGCAGAGGGCGCAGGTCACCAGCGCGAGCGCGCTGCCGAAGGCGAAGCCCTCGCCGATCCCGGCGAGGGGATAGCAGCGCAGGGCGTGGGCGGGCAAGTCGAGGCCGGCCTCGCGCTCGGCGCGCTCGCCGCCGGCGGCGTCGCTCACGACGAGGTCGACCGCGCTCGGCTCCACCCCGCACTGGGCGCAGAGGCGCGCGACGGCGTCTCGCCAGCGGCGCGTACGCAGGCCTCCCAGCCACTCGGCGTAGGGGCGGGCGCCGCGGGCCTCGGCGTCGTCGGCCCGCTCGAGCAGGGCGCAGGCGGCCCCCTCGGCGAAGGCGCTCGTGGCGTGCCCCGGGCGGCGGGCGTCGGCGCCGGGGAGGCCTTCGCCGACGCGCCCCTCCCGGTGCAGCGACGCCAGGGCCAGGTCCGAGCAGGCCTCGCCGCCGCCGACCAGGGCGGCCCGCACTCGGCCGAGGGCCAGGCGGTCGCGCGCCAGGAGCGCGGCCGAGAGGCCGGCCTCCTCGCCGCCGACCAGCGTGTGGCCGAAGCCGCGCAGGCCGAGGAGCTTGGTCACGTGCCCCGAGGGGGCGTTCCACACGCCCTCGGTGAACAGGACCGCGTTGGCGCCCCGCTGGCCGCGGCGGAGCAGGGTCTCGTAGAAGCGCAGGTAGTAGTCGGTCGAGCCGAGGGCGGTCCCGATCGCGACCGCGGTCTCGTCGCGCACGCCCGCGGGCAGCTCGCCGGCGTCTCCGTGGGCGAGGGCCGCGGCGCCCAGGACCAGCCGGCTGAGGTCGCTGGCCTTGCGGACCAGTCGCCGGTCCACGTGGTCTTCGGCGGGGAAGTCCTGGGGGAACACGCTCGCGGCTGGCACGCTCAGGCCCTCGCGGACGCGCGGCGGGGTCGTCAGCAAGCGCTCGGGCTCGGGCGCGAGCAGGTAGCTCCAGAGCGCCTCGTGCCCGACGCCCGCGGGGCAGGCCACGCCGAGTCCGGTGATCCAGGTCACGGCCGAGGCCGGCTCCGCGGACTCCGCGGCGCGGGTCGGCGCGCCGAGGACGGCCGAGGCGTTGCAGCCGCCGAAGCCGAAGCTGTTGCTGACGACGACCTCCAGCGGCCCCTCGCGGGCCTCGCGCACGAGGTCCAGCTGGCCGAGCTCGGGGTCGGGCGCGTCCTCGCCCAGGCTGGGAGGCAGGGTCTGGTGGCGGAGCGAGAGGAGCGAGACCGCGATCTCGACCGCGCCCGCGCCGCCGAGGGTGTGGCCCAGGGCCGGCTTGGTCGCGCAGAGCGGGAGCCGGTCGGCGCGCTCGCCGAACACGGCGCGCATCGCGCTCAGCTCGGCGGCGTCGTTGGCCGGCGTCGAGGTGCAGTGCACGTTGACCGCGTCGACCTGCTCACCCGATACGCCGGCGTCCTGGAGCGCGCGCCCCAAGGCCAGGGCCGCGCCGCGGCCCTCGGGGTCGGGCTGGGTCAGGTGGTGGGCGTCGCTCGACTCGCCGTAGCCGAGCGCGCGGGCCAGGACCTCGCGGCCGGCCGCGCGCGCGACCTCCTCGCGCTCGACGACCAGCGCCGCGTAGCCGTCGCCCAGGAGCATCCCCGCCCGGTCGGCCGCGAAGGGGCGCGGCCCGCGCGGGTCGAGGGCCTTGATCGCGCCGAAGCCGGCGTGGGTGTGCAGGTCGAGGGCGTCGTAGCCGGCCACCAGCGCGACATCGGCGCGCCCCAGCCGAACGAGGTCGATCGCGACGGCCAGCGCGCTGGCGCCGGCCGCGCAGGCGTTGCTCACCAGCAGGCTCTCGCCGGCGCAGCCGAAGCCCGCGGCCAGGTCGGCCAGGCGGTTCTCGACGTCGTAGCAGCGCAGGTCGTCGGTCGCCGCCGCCTCGGGGCCGCGCTCCAGCAGCGAAGACCAGAAGCGCGGCGCCGAGGCCTGGGCCGCCAGCGAGGAGCCGAGCACCAGGGCCGCGTCCTCGTGCTCCGCGAAGCGCTCGCGCCCCGAGCAGGCCAGGGCCTCGGCGCAGGCCGCGACCAGGTAGGCGTGCGCCCGGTCGCGCGGGTCGTCGGGCGCGCCCTCGAGGGGCGGCGCCTCGCCTCCCCGCTCGGCCAGGGTCTCGCGCGGGTCGAAGCGCTGGATCGGGCGCAGCCCGCTCTCGCCGGCGCGCAGCGCGCTCCAGTTCGCCTCGCGCCCGATCCCGAGCCCCGTGATCAGACCCAGCCCCGTCACCACCACGTTCGCGCTACTCATTGCGCCCCACCCTAGCTTGCCCCGCCGAGCCCACCCAGTGAGCCAGCGCAGCGGGCACAATCCCCCCGTGGATCGGATCGGACGCTTCGAGCTGCGCGGAGAGCTGGGGCGCGGCGGCATGGGGGTCGTGCTGCGCGCCTGGGACTCGCTCTCGGGCGAGGAGGTCGCGATCAAGGTCTTGCTCTCGGCGGCGAGCGAGCGCTCGCGCGGGCGCTTCGAGCGGGAGGTCGAGTCGCTGACGCGGCTGGACCACCCCAACGTCGTCCGCGTGCGCGAGCACGGGGAGCACCGCGGCCAGCCCTACCTCGTCATGGACTTCGTCCCGGGGCGCAGCCTCGACGCGCTGCTCGAGGAGCGCGGGACCCTCCCCCCCGCCGAGGCGGTCGAGCTGACCCTCCAGCTCGCGCGCGCCCTCGAGCACGCCCATCAGCGCGGGGTGCTGCACCGCGACGTCAAGCCCGCCAACGTGCTCGTCGACGGGCGGCGGGCGCTGCTGACCGACTTCGGCCTGGCCCGGCCCCTCGACGCGCGCACCCTCAGCGCGACCGGCGTCGGCCTGGGCACGCCGCACTACTGGCCCCCCGAGCAGGCCCTCGGCAAGCGGGACCGGGTCGGCCCGCCCTCCGACGTCTACGCCCTCGGCGGGACGCTCTACTCCTGCCTCTGCGGCGAGCCGCCCTTTCAGGGCGAGTCCTTCGAGGAGCTGCTGCTGACCACCTGCCGCGAGCCGGCGCGCCCGCCGAGCGAGGCGGGCGGCCCGCTCGACCCGGTCCTGGACGCGATCGTGCTCCGCTGCCTGGCCAAGGAGCCCGACGAGCGCTGGCCGAGCGCGGCCGCCCTGATCGAGGCCCTCGAGGCCTGGCAGCGCGGCGAGTCCCCCGCCCCGGCCAGGTCGACGCGGCGCAGCCCTCCCCTGGCGGCCGGGGTGGTCCTCGCCTGCGGCGTGCTCTGCGGAGGCGCAGCCCTCCTCGCGGCGCGAAGCGGCGAGCCAGCCCCAGCGGGAGAGGTGGCCCCCAGCGGCGAGGTCGCCCAGCGCGGGCCCGAGCCCTGGCCGCGCGCGCTGAGCGAGGCCCTGGCGGCGGCCAAGGGACAGCCCAGCGAGCTCGACGCGGTGCTGCTCGCCCTCGAGGACCCCGCCCTCCCCCGCTGGGACGCCGCGGCCACGCACCGCTTGCTGCGCGCCGCACCTGGGCTCGGCTCCCTGCCGGTGGTCTACCGGCTCTATTGGGAGGACCGCCTCGACGACGCGCGCTACCTCGCCGACCAGGCCGCGCTCGCGGACGAGCCAGGCGGAGAGGTCCTGAGCGAGGCGCTGCGGGTGGCGGCCGAGGGCAGGGCGGGCTTCCAGCAGGCCCTCTCGCTCAACGCGGACATGGCGCGCTCCGAGCGTCCCCGCCCTGGGCCAGAGGGCGCCCAGCCGGGGATCCGCCGGGTGACGCGAGCCCTCCAGCACGCCCGCGGGCTCGAGCGCGACCTGGGGCGCCTCGGGCGCGCGCTCTACGAAGAGGCCCGCGCCGGGGCGGTCGCGATCCGCGGCGAGATCTCAGGCCCCTACTCGGAGCAACCCAGCGCCGAGGAGGTGCACGCCCGCCTCGACGCCGCGCTCGCCCTGGCGCGGGAGCAGGCGCCCCGCGCCTACGACCGGCTCCGCGCGGTCTGGGAGCGGGTCGGCCGCTACAACGAGCCCTTCGCCCCGCAGCCAGGCGAGCTCGACCCCCTGCGCGCCCTCGAAGAGCTGCGCGCCGTGCGCGGACCGGGGTCCGTGATCCTGCGCCTGCTCGCCAACTGCCTCCTCGCTCGCCAGATCGACCTCGAGCCGCTGGAGCGGCTGGGGGGG
>CALDQK010000695.1 GCA_937911525.1 uncultured bacterium | reverse complement strand
GCCTGTCCTGCCACTTCCTGCTCGACGTCGACGGGACGCTCTACCAGACCGTCGACCTCAAGGAATACACCCGCCACGCCGGCGACATGGCCAACGAGCGCTGCGTCGGGATCGAGATCGCCCACGCCGGCGCGCTCGAGAAGGACCGCGAGGTCGACTGGTGGGGCAGCGACGAGCGGGGGCCCTTCCTGAAGATGGGCAGCCGCCTCGAGCACGTCGCGACGCCGGGCTACGAGGTCCGCCCCGCCCGCCCCGAGGTGTTCCGCGGGACGGTCAACGGCCAGGAGTGGTGGCAGTACGACTACACCGAGGAGCAGTACCAGACCCTGGTCAAGCTGCTCGCGACGCTGAACCGCGTCCTGCCCAAGATCCGCCTCGAGGTCCCCCGCGACGAGCAGGGCGCGGTCCGCCAGGAGCGCCTGCCCTGGGGCGAGCTGACCGCCTGGACGGGCGTCCTGGGCCACATGCAGATCAGCCCGACCAAGAAGGACCCGGGCCCCGCCTTCGACTGGGACCGCGTCATGAACGGAGCGAAGGCGCTCAGCGAGTAGCCAAGGCCAGAGCGGCCCTCGAGTCGATCGCGCCAGGATCGGGAACGGGCAAGTCAGCAGGCGCGTCAAGGCGCCCCTGCAATCGTGCCTCAGCGCGAAAGCGTAAGGGGCTGCTGCGCAACTGCTGTCAGGGCGTGGAAGCTCACACCTCCCGCAGCACCAGCCCCTGGTGCTTTCGCGGGCCCAAAGATGGGGGGTCTGGGGGGGCGCAGCCCCCCCAGAGTCACGCCTGAACGACGCGCGCCTTGCCTTCCAGCTTGCGGGTCACCCCGCGGGTGTCGACCACGAGCTTGGCCTGGTCGAGCAGCGCGGCGTAGTCGATGGCCTTGTGGTCGGTCACGATCAGGACCACGTCGGCAGCGGAGAGGTGCGCGTCGTCGAGCTCGACCGAGTCGAGGTCGATCGAGTAGTGCCGGCCGCGCGCCAGGCGCGGGACGTGGGGGTCGTGGTAGCTGACGACCGCCCCCTTGTCGCGCAGGCGCTCGATCAGGGTCAGGGCCGGCGACTCGCGCACGTCGTCGACGTTGGGCTTGTAGGCCACGCCGAGCATCAGGACCTTCGAGCCCTTGAGCGCCTTGCCGTCGTCGTTGAGCGCGTTCATCAGCTTGCTCATGACGTAGTCGGGCATGCCCGTGTTGACCTCGCCCGCCAGCTCGATGAAGCGGGTCGGGGCGCCGTGGCCGCGCGCCTTCCAGGAGAGGTAGAAGGGGTCGATCGGGATGCAGTGCCCGCCCAGGCCGGGGCCTGGGTAGAAGGCCTGGAAGCCGAAGGGCTTGGTCTTGGCGGCCTCGATCACCTCGAACACGTCGATGTTCATGGCGTCGAAGGTGACCTTGAGCTCGTTGACCAGCGCGATGTTCACGCAGCGGTAGATGTTCTCGAGCAGCTTGGTCGCCTCGGCGGCCGCGGTGCTCGAGACCACGACGACCTCGGACACGGTCCGCTCGTAGAGCGCGGCGGCGGCCTCCTGGGCGGCCTCACCGTCGGCGCCGACGACCTTGGGGATCCGCGCCGTCGACCACTTCTCGTCGCCGGGGTTCTCGCGCTCGGGGCTGTAGGCGACCAGCAGCTCTGAGCCCAGCTTCAGGCCGGACTCCTCGGCCAGGATCGGCGCGAGCAGCTCGGCCGTGGTCCCGGGGTAGGTCGTGCTCTCGAGGACCACCAGCGTGTCGGCGCTGAGGTGCGGGCCGATGGTGTGGGCCGTGTTCTCGATGTAGCTCGTGTCGGGGTCGCGGTGCTTGGTCAGGGGCGTCGGGACGCAGATCGCGATCGCGTCGACCTCCTTGACCCGCGAGAAGTCCGTCGTGGCCACGAAGCCGCCCTCGCTGCGCATCTCCGCGAGCGCGTCGTCGGGCACGGCGTCGATGTAGCTCTCGCCGGCATCGAGGCGCTCGATCTTCCTCGGGTCGATGTCGAACCCGATCACCTTGATCCCGCCGCCGCACATGGCGCGAGAGAGGGGCAGGCCTACGTATCCGAGGCCGACGACGCCGACGACCGCGTCGTCGCTGCGCAACTTGTCGCTGAGCTTGGTCATGGGGGGCGAAAGCTATCACACCACCCGCCGGGCGCCACGGCGGTCTCAGCGCCAGAGCAGGGCTGGAAAGTGCCCGCGGACGCACTACGATCTGCCCCCTCCCGGAGGTGGACCCATGTCCTTGCGCGGCCGCAACTTCGTCAACGTCACCGACTTCAGCAACCGCGAGATCGAGCAGGTGCTCGAGCTCGGCCTCGAGCTCAAGACTCGCTACCAGGCGGGGATTCGCGACGAGCCCCTGCGGGGCAAGACGCTCGGAATGCTCTTCCAGAAGCCCTCGCTGCGGACCCGCGCCAGCTTCGAGGTCGCCATGAACCAGCTCGGCGGCAACGCGCTCTACATGGGGCCTGCCGAGGTCGGCATGGGCGAGCGCGAGGCCGTCGACGACGTGGCGATGGTCGTGAGCGGCTACTTCGACGTGATCTGCGCGCGCACCTTCGGCCACGACATCGTGGAGCAGCTGGCGGAGCACGCCTCGGTCCCCGTGATCAACGCCCTCTCGGCGGGCGAGCACCCCTGCCAGGCCCTGGCCGATCTGCTGACCCTGCGCGAGTGGCGGGGTGACCTGAGGGGACTCAAGGTCACCTACGTCGGGGACGGCAACAACGTCGCGATCTCCCTCGCCCTGGCCTGCGCCAAGGTCGGCGCCAACTTCGCGATCGCGGCCCCCAACGGCTTCGACCTGCCCGAGGAGTGCGTCGAGCGCTTCAAGCAGGAGGCCCAGTTCACCGGCTCGAAGATCGAGCAGGCGAACACTCCCGAGGAGGTCGCCCCCGGGACCCACGCCTTCTACACCGACGTCTGGACCAGCATGGGCCAGGAGGAGGAGCGTGAGCGCCGCCTGAAGGCCTTCGAGGGCTTCTGCATCACCGAGAAGCTCTGCGCCCTGGGCGAGGACGCGATCGTGCTGCACTGCCTGCCGGCCCACTACGGCGAGGAGATCGAGCACGACGTGACGCGCGGCCCCCGCTCGGCGATCTGGGATCAGGCCCACAACCGCCTGCACGCGCAGAAGGCGCTCCTGGCGCTCGTCACCCCATGAGCGAGGAGCCCCGCTCCGCACACGACGCGTCGGAGTCGGCTGCGGCGGAGACGCCGCAGCCCGACGACACCACCCCTGAGCTTGCTCCCAGCCAGCCGGAGGCGGCTGAGGCGCCGCAGCCCGCCGCCGCAGCGGAGCCGGCCCCAGAGTCGGACGCCGCGACCCCGCTCCTGGTCGGGCTCTTGGCCCTGGCCCTGGTCGCGGTGCTCGGCTTCGCCTTCACCCGCGGCGGCCCCCAGGAGGCCGCCGGCCCGGCGGGGACGGACCCCAAGCAGCTGCTCGAGCAGGGGCGCGAGATCGGCAAGACCCAGCACCTCAAGGACGCGCTCCCCTACTTCCAGAAGGCCGTCCAGCTCGCGCCCGATGACGTCGAGGCGCGGGCCGTGCTCGGGCGCGCCCTGCTACAGCTCCGGCGCACGCCCGAGGCGACGCCGGTCTTGCAGCGCGCCTGCGAGCTGGCGCCCGAGCGCGCGGACGTGCACCGCATGCTCGGGGTGTGCCTGACCGACGCCGGCCAGTTCGAGGCCGCCCGCGCCCCCCTGCAGCGAGCCCTCGAGCTCGAGCCCGGCGACGTCGAGCCGCACTACTACCTCGGCGTCGGCGCCCAGCAGCTCGGCGAGCCCGAAGAGGTCGTCGCCCACCTCTCCCCCTACGTCCGCGCCTCGCGCAACGGCCCCCGGGTCAGCCTGGCGCTGACCTTCCTGACCGGCGCCCACGAGGCGCTCGGTCAGCGGAGCGAGACGATCGCCTGCTTGCAGAGCCTGGTCGCGATCAACCCGGTCGACATCGCAGCGCAGCGCACGCTGCAGCGCGCGCTCCTCGAGCGCGACGGCTTCGACGCGACCCGCGCAGCCACCCTGGCCCGGATCAGCAGCGAGAGCCACCCGATCTACGACTTCCTCGCCGGAGAGCTGCTCAGCAAGCACCCCGCGCATCTCGACCAGGCCCGCGCCGCCTACGCCCGCTCCTGCGAGCGCGCGCCCCAGGCCTGGCAAGGCTGGGCCTCGCGCCTCGATCTCGCCCTGCGCCGGGCCGACCACGAGCGCGCCGAGGCCCTCTGCGCCGAGCTGCCCGAGCCCCTGCGCGAGCACCCCGAGCTCGCCCTGCTGCGCGGCCGCCTCGACCTGGTCCAGGGACGCTACGAGCAGGCGCGCCAGCGCTTCACGCCGCTGCTGGAGGCCGAGCAGCAGCTCCCCTCTCGGCTGGTGGCCGACGCCCGGCTGGGCACGCTGCGCTCCCACCTGGCCGAGGGCAAGGGCGAGGAGGCCCTGGGCTTCGTGCGCGGGCTCTTCGCCTTCCTCGAGCCCGGCGACCCGCGCCACAAGCTCGAGGCCGAGACCCTGCAGACCCTCGGCAAGTTCGACGAGGCGCTCGCCATCTACGGGCGCTTGATCGGCGCCGGCCTGGAGCGCCACCGCCCCCTGTGGCGCGGCCTGCGCACCTACGTCTACCTGGACGCCGACCGCGGGCAGGAGGCCAAGGCCGCCTTCGAGGAGCTGCTGAAGCTGGTCAAGGACCAGGCGCCCGCCGAGCTCGCCCTGTGGGCGGGCCTGAGCCTGGCTCCCGACGAGCTCGAGCGAGCCCGGGCGCTCTGGAAGCAAGGCGCCGCTGGGCCTCGCTTCGGCGAGTCCTGCTGGTGGACCTACGCCTGCGAGCGTCTCCTGGGCGGCGGCGACCCGCGCTTGCTCGAGAACGCCGGCGCCATCGGCGGCTACCTGGTCGGCAACGATGTCGCCTACGTCGAGGGCCGCGCCCTCCAGCTGGCGGGCGACTCCAAGGGCGCCACGGCGGCCTACCAGCGCGGCCTCGAGCGCAGCTTCGGCGAGGAGTTCCCGGCGCGCCTCCTCCGCCGGGCTCTCGAGCCCTGAGCCCTGAGCCCTGAGCCCTGAGCCCTGAGCCCTGAGCCCTGAGCCCTGAGCCCTGGGCGCTTCGGCCCGAAGCGACGCATCCCCTCACGTTTGGCACGCCTGGCGACGCGAGCAGTGACTCGCGGGCGGCGGCCTGTTCAAATCCCCGCCCCAACCACACCGAGGACCTCATGACCCCACGCAACCGCGTCTGGCTCGCGCCCTTCCTGCTCCTGTTCGCCTTCTTCCTGCCGACCCCGGCCCTGGCGCAAGACGCACCGCCCCCGCCGGCGAAGACCGCGGCCGCCGATCAGAAGGCCCCCGCCAAGAAGGGCGAGGAGAAGAAGCCCGCCCCGCCAGCGCCGATCCCCGAGTGGGCCAAGCCCCTCCCCGAGTGGAGCCACACCCCGATCGCCGAGGGGATTCGCTTCGTGACCACCACCGGCGTGACCTTCGCGATCAACCTCGTCGCGGCGCTGCTGATCTTCGTCGTCGGTCGGATCGCGGCCGGCCTGCTGACCCGCCTCGTGCGCCGGCTGATGACCAAGGCCAAGCTCGAAGAGACCTTGATCAGCTTCGTGTGCAACCTGGTCTACATGCTGCTGCTGGCCTTCGTGGTCGTGGCCTCGCTCGAGAAGCTCGGCGTCAACACCACCAGCTTCGCGGCGATCATCGCGGCGGCGGGCCTCGCGGTTGGCTTCGCGCTCCAGGGCTCGCTCAGCAACTTCGCCTCGGGCGTGATGCTGATCATCTTCAAGCCCTTCAAGGTCGGCGACGTGATCGAGGCCGGCGGCACCAAGGGCAAGGTGATCGAGATCCAGATCTTCTCGACCGTGATGCAGACCCCTGACAACGTGCGGATCGTGGTGCCCAACAGCGCGATCACCGGCGGCAACATCACCAACTTCAGCGCGATGTCCACCCGCCGGATCGACATGAGCTTCGGCTGCGCCTACGGCGACGACCTCAAGGCGGTCAAGGCCTACCTCGAGGAGGTCCTGGCCGGCCACGAGAAGGTCCTGGCCGACCCCGCTCCGGCGGTCTTCGTCTCGGGCCTCGGCGACAGCTCGGTGGACTTCGCGGTCCGCCCCTGGGTCAACAGCGCCGACTACTGGGGCGTCATGGCCGAGCTGACCGAGGCGATCAAGCTCGGCTTCGACGAGAAGGGCTTCAACTTCCCCTACCCGACCCGCGACCTGAACATCACCTCCCAGGTCGCCCCCGCGGCCAGCTAGCCAGCACTCGTCACGACGCCAGGGGAGTAGGCTAGGCGGGTGAGCCTGCCCACTCCGCTGGCCTACGGCGACGACCTCGGCCCCGCTCTCGATCGCGAGGGCGGGGCCGTTCCGTGGTTCTGCCGCGCCTGCCAGCAGGGCTGGCGCCTCCCCGCCGGCCCGACCCCGAGCTGCCCAGGCTGCGGGGAGCTCCTCCCCGAGCGCGACTTCGCGGTCGCCGGGGAGGCCTACGACCCCTACTCCCTGGCGAGCAACGTGGAGGGGTGCTTCTCGGTCCTGGTGATCGCGTTCGGGGTGCCCGCCGCGGCCTTCGCCTTCCGGGCCGTGGCCGGCTTCGCCGGCTGGGTCGCCGCCACGGTCCCCTGGGTCCACCCCCGCGCCCTGGCGCTCAGCTCGATCCTGGTGGTTCCGCTGGTCGCCTGGGTCTGGTGGCAGCGCACCGAACGGCGCTGGTGCCGGCGCGGGGTGGCCGAGCTCGGCCCGCGCGGCCTGCGGATCACCAAGGGGCTGTGGACCGCCGACTACGCCTGGGACGAGTGGGAGGGCTATCGGGCCGACCTCCCCGACAGCGTCCGCCTGCGTCGCCGCGGCAAGCGGCTCAACAGCAGCCACGCCCTGCCGACCCTCGGCGAAGACGCTCGCGTCGCGGTGCTCAACGAGCTGGACCAGCGCGGGATCCCCCGCCTGGACGCCTAGGCATGCCCGCGGCCTACCTGCTCGCGCACGCGCTGCTGGCCCTGCTCCTCGCGGCGCTCGGTCTCTGGGCAGGAGCCCCTACGCCGGAGGGAGCCCCGCCCTCCCGCCGGCGGGCGCGCTTCACGATGCTCCTCCTGGGCGTGGTCATGGCGCTCTTCCTGCTCGTCCGCCTCTCGCCCGAGCCGGTCGCGAACGCCCTCCCGCACCCCGACCTGGTCTTCTTCTCGGACCTGATCCCGCACTGCGCCCTGGCGATCGCCCTGCTCGCGGCGCGGAGCGGGGCGAGCCGCCTGGCGCGAGCTCGCCAAGCCCTGCTCGGGTGCGCCCTGGTCGCGGTCAGCCTCTACGCCAGCGAGCTGCCCTTCCTCCCGCGCGAGCTCGACCTCGGCGCGGGGCGGGTCGACCGCGCGGCGCCCGCCTACCCCGTCGTGCGCCAGAGCACGCCCTCGACCTGCGCCGCCGCGGCCGCGGCCACGCTCCTGCGCGCCAGCGGTCGCGACCCCGCCGCCAGCGAGCAGCAGCTCGCCGAGGCCTGCCTGACCGACCCCCGCCGCGGAACCCACCCGCTCGGCCTGTGGCGCGGCCTGAGCCGCGAGAGCGGGGCGCTGGCCCGCTACACCTTCCCCAGCCTGGAGCAGCTGCGCGGGCGCACGCCCTGCCTGCTGCGCGTCGGCCTGACCGATCGGATCAGCGACCCCGAGCTCTACCGCGTGCTCCGCGACGAGTGCGGCTGGCCCGAGGGACAGTCGCACGCGGTGGTGTGCTTCGGCTTCGCCCCCGGCGGCCCCGGCGAGGACGCCGAGGTCGCCCTCATCGGCGACCCGCGGCTGGGCTTCGAGCGCTGGGGGCTGACCCACTTCCGCGCCCTGTGGCACGGCGTGGCGCTCGAGCTCGGCCAGCCCAGCTCGCGTTGACAGGAGGCCCCGCCTCCACACGTAGTCACCTGCGAGCGGGCGGTCGCTCGAAAGCGGCCCCGGCGCTGGCGCACCCTCTCGGGTCTCTCGCAGAGATCCCCGCAGAGATCCCCGCTGAGGTTCACCACGGCGAGCGATCAACTCGTCGGCGCCCGCGTCCCGGACTCCAGGATTGGGAGACTCGTTCACAGGTGTTAGCTCAACTGGAAGAGCAACGGGCTGTTAACCCGTGAGTTGGAGGTTCGAGTCCTTCACACTTACCCACAAGGCGGTTCCCTCGAAAGGAACTTGCCCACGTCTGCGAGACGTTGGCACCTAAGAGAGCCCGCCGAGCGTGGACCCCGTCGACTTGCCTCGGCCGACGACCTGGCCTCGCCTCGGTCGCCAGCCGGAGCAGCGCAGAGCGCGCGGCTCTGCGACCTGGGTCGACGCCCTGCGCAGCCCGCGGCCCCCTCCCTGGGAGGAAGGCTGGCCTCCTGTTCGCTCCTGCCGGGAGCGCTTCAGCAGCCAGCCGGATCCCTCGGCGGCAGCCGCGGCGCCCCGCAAGGCGTCCCCCTCGTCCCGCCGCGCGCGCGTGGTCGCCGGCTCCGTCCCGCTCGCGCGGGCTCACCCTTCACCGCCGCGGCGCGCGTCGCGGCCTCCGTCCCCGCGGGGACCCACGAGCTCCAGGAGGAGCGACATGCTGACGCGGATCCGAATCGGCCGCCACGAGCGCGGCCTGCTGCACACGAACGAGGACTTCGAGCGCGTGCTCGAGCCCGGCGTCCACTGGATCTGGGGCTTCGACGCCCGCGTGACCACGGTCTCGCTCCGCGACGAGCTCGAGGTCACCCTCGAGGGGCTGAGCGCTTACCTCGCCGACGAGGGCTTCCGCCAGCACGTGATCGTGGCCGACCTCGCCGACGACGAGCGCGCCCTGGTGTGGGTCGACGGGCGGGTCCACGGTCTGCTGGGCCCCGGCAAGACCGCCTTCTGGAAGGGCCTGCACGAGGTCCGCCTCGAGGTCTTCGCGGCCAAGGAGCTGCGCTTCAGCCACCCCTACCTGGACCGGATCCTGGCCGTCGACGCGGCGGGGCTGCTCCACGCGGTCGAGGTCCCGGCCAACCACCGCGGCCTGCTCTACGTCGACAACGTGCTGCGGGAGGAGCTGAGCCCGGGTCGCTACGCCTTCTGGCGCGGCGTGTCCCGCCTCGAGGTCCGGGTGCTCGACCTGCGCGAGACGGCGCTCGAGGTGAACGGGCAGGAGATCCTGACGGCTGACAAGGTCAGCCTGCGGATCAACCTCTCGGCCAGCTACCAGGTCAGCGACCCGCGCCGCGCCGCGGAGCGGACGAGCAACCTGGCCAGCGCCCTCTACCGCGAGCTGCAGCTCGCCCTCCGCTCGGCGGTCGGGCTGCGCCAGCTGGACGACCTGCTCGCCGACAAGGACTCGATCGCGCGGGACGTGCGCGCCAGCGTCGCCAAGCGCGCCGAGGATCTCGGCGTGCGCTGGGGCGCCCTGGGCGTGCGCGACATCATCCTGCCGGGGGACATGAAGGCCCTGCTCAACTCGGTCATCGAGGCCGAGAAGCGGGCCAAGGCGAACCTGATCGCGCGGCGTGAGGAGACGGCGGCCACCCGCTCGCTGCTCAACACGGCCAAGCTGATCGAGTCCTCGCCGACCCTGCTCCGGCTCAAGGAGCTCGAGTCGGCGGAGCGAATCGCGGCCTCGATCGACACGATCCGGGTCACGGGGAACGGGCTGGACGGCCTGATCGACCAGCTCCTGCCCCGCACTTAGCGCTCCTGGCGGGGGAGCCGCGCCCTGAGCGCGGCTCCCTCGTCCATTGGTTGACTCGTGCTCTTGTCAGCTAGCCAATGGGCGGCCACGATGCGCTCCATGGGACCTCGGCTCCTGTGTTTCGTGGGCGGCGCCGCGCAGACGGCTTTCTTCATCAGCGCGGCCCTGCTCGCTACGCCCTTCTTCGGATCGGGCGCCTTCCTGTGGGCCATGATGTTCGCGGCCTTCCTGCTCGCGACCGCGCTGGGCCGCAGCGCGGGCCCGGTCCTGGCCAGGATCGCGGGCGCGCGCCACCTGGACCGCGCGGCGGCCCGCCTGGCGGCCCTGGGCGGGCTCCTGGTGTGGCTCGAGATCTACTTCCTGCCCGAGATCTGCCGCCTGGTCCTCCGATACGACGACGCCAACTGGCGCCTCGCTCCCCTGGCCGCGATGGTCCTCACGACCGTCCTCCCCGGGGCCGTGATCACCGCGATCGTCAGCTGCGAGATCGAGTGCCGGATCAGCGGCACGGAGGGTCGGCCGGCCGCCAACGCCCACGCCGCCCTCCGCCTGAGCGGGCTCATGATCCTGGGCGGGGTGGTCGGGATCCTGATCCTGGCCAAGCCGCTGCTCCGCGCCGACGAGGTCACGATCTACGTGTTCGGCTACGGCACGGGCGCGGCCCTGGCCCTGCTCTCGCTCGTGTTCCTCGGGCTGGTGGGCCGGGTGCTCACGGGCGTCGCGCTGGCGGTCCTGATCGGAGTCAGCGCCGCGATCCCCAGCGAGATCCAGACCCAGCAGTTCGCGGTCGCGATGCAGAAGGCCTGGCGCGAGCAGCAAGTCGCCAGCCTCTACTACCTGCGCACCAAGGACGACGACCAGCTGAGCGCCGAGGAGCTCGCGGCCCGGGCTCGCGCCGCGGCGGCCCACCACAAGCACGGCGTGATCGTGACCTGCGAGATGCTCGAGGCCCTCGGCGAGGCCAGCGTCACGGGCGAGGGGCTGTGCCGGACCCTGGACCTGCTCCTCTCGCCGCAGAGCAAGCCCTTCCTGATGCCCATGTTCAAGGCCGTCAAGAACGTGCGCGCCGACGGCAAGGGGATGCTCTTCTTCACGATCAAGCGCACGGAGGGCGTCGAGGGGGCCAAGTTCGAGCTCCCCGGCGCGGCTCCAGGCGAGGTCGTCAAGTTCTGGTTCCGCGACGACTTCACGATCCGGATGGACCACAAGGGCGACATCTGGAAGCTCGAGTTCGGCCCCGTGACCGTCGAGCCGGCCGGGGTGCTCGAGTTCAACGACACCAAGCGCACGCCGCTGCGGATCCTGAACGTGGTCGCCTGGGTCGACGCCTCGCTCCTGGGCATCGTGATCGAGGATCACCCCGAGCAGATCGCGATCAAGGCCGTCGCCCAGGGCGACATCGGCGACGTCAAGACCGAGGACGTGATCTCGCTCGCCAAGGAGCGCCGGACCGGCAACAAGTAGCCAGGTCAGTCGGCTAGCGCAGGGCGATGTCGCTGACCTTGGCCTGGCCGCCCGCCGGGACCGTGACGGTGGGGGCGCCGGTCGCCGAGAACAGGTCGGCCCCCTTGCCCGCCTTGACGTAGTAGGTCCCCGGCGGGATCCCCTCGATCTGGTAGCTCCCGGAGGCGTCGGTCTTGCCGCCGTAGGTCTCGACCGCGCCGTCCTCGTTCTTGACGACCGTCACCGGGACGTCGGCCACGATCTCGCCGGTCACGCGTCCCGCGACGCTGCCGAAGCGGGCCAGCGTCAGGTTGACGGTCTGGGTGGAGCCCTCGTACTGGATCAGCTGGTAGGCGCTGGCGTGGCCCTTCTTGGTCGCCTTGACGCCGATCGCCCCCATGTCGAGCCCGCGGATCGCGTAGCGCCCGTCGCGGTCGGTCATGACCTTGCGCCCCTCGGCCTCGACCACGGCGCCCAGCACGGCTACGCCCTCGTCGTCCTTGATCTGGCCGAGGATCGAGACCGTGACCTCACGCAGCGCCAACACCAGGTCGTGCTGGGACTGCCCGGGCTGAACGGTCAGGCTGGTCCAGGGGCCCACGCGGGTGTCCCCCGCGCGCGGCAGCTCGAGGCGGAGCCGGACCTTGCCCGGCGGCACGTCCTTCAGCTCGAAGCGCAGGCTGGAGTCGGGGCGGATCGGGCGCCGCTCGACCCGCGTCAGGGGGTTGCGCTCGGTCCCGCTCGTGATCTCGACCAGCACGTCGAGCTCGAGCGGTCGCAGCTGCGCCACGTCGGGCGGCAGCTCGAGCTGACCGCCGAGCGTGGCCTTGCGCGAGACGCGCAGCAGGACCTCGGGGGACTCGCCGTCGACGGGGACCGTCACGTAGTCGCGGTCGGACTCGCTGTGAGTCTTGCTGCGCGCCGAGATCGCGTACTTGCCCGCCGCGACCTGGACCGCGAAGCTCCCGTCCGGCCCGAGCTGCAGCGCCGCCGTGTCGAGCACGACCTTGGCCTGCTCCTCCTGCGGGTTGACCAGCACCACCTCGGCCTCGGTCACCGGCCCGCCGACCTCGTCCACGATCTTGCCGCGCAGGCGGCCCTGTTGGGCGGGCGAGAGCTGGATCTTGACGATCACGCCGGGCTCGACCGCGACCGGGCCGAAGCGCGCGGGCGACGCCGCGCTGGGGTGACGCGCCAGGCCCGCCACGCGCTCGCCGCGCGGCAGGCCGCGCAGGAAGGCGCGGCCCTGGCCGTCGCTGACGACGGGCTCGAGGGGCATTCCGCTCTTGCGCTTGGCCTCGATCCGCACCCCGCGCAGGGGCTGACCCTGGTCGTCCACGCACACGAGCTGCAGCGCCTGCGGCCCGTTGGGGTCCTGGGAGGGGTGGGTGTCGTAGCCCGGCCCGCCGGGGCCTGGTCCCTGGGGCCCCGGTCCCTGGGGCTGGCTGCCGCTGGGGTCGGGGCCGGAGGGGCGAAGGGCGACGTCCGGGGGTCTCTGGCCACCGGTCTTGGCGTCGGTCCCGGCCTCGGGTCGCGAGGTCTTGGCGCTCGGTCCGCCCTTGCCGCTGCCCTGCTGGGCTGGATCGGCCTCCTCGACCAGGAGCACGTATCCGATCGCCGCGATCAACCCGACCGCCACCAGCGCCGCGGCGCCGGCCTTTGCATTTGCGTCCATGGCGCGAGTCTACCCTCCGAGCGGCTCAGGGCAGTTCTGGGTCCTCGGGATTGGGGTTGGTCAGCGCCGTCAGCACGTGGTCGCGCCACTCGCCGTCGATGTGGAGGTAGTCGCGGGCGTAGCCCTGGACCACGAAGCCCAGGCGCCGCAGCAGCCGCCCGCTGCGCTCGTTGGTCGGCACGTAGTTCGCCTCGACCCGGTGCAGGCCCAGCTCGCTGAACACGTAGCCGAGGGCCAGACGCAGCGCCTCGCTCATGTAGCCCTGGCCGGCGCGCTCCTGGTCCACGGCGTAGCCAAGGAGCGCGGCCTGGAAGGGGCCGCGCACGATGCGGCTGAAGCTGAGGTGCCCCCGGACCGCGCCGGCA
>CALDQK010000694.1 GCA_937911525.1 uncultured bacterium | reverse complement strand
GGCCGCGGCTCGGGCGCGCGCCCGCGGTGGATCAAGGCCGCCGCCCCGCGCGGCGCGCGCATCTTGTGCCCCGAGATCACGAGGTAGTCCCAGGGGGTCGCGCACCAGTCGCGCTCGACGCGCCCCACGGCCTGGGTCGCGTCCACGAGCAAGGGGACCTCCGCCGCCGCGCAGGCCGCGCCCGCGCCCTCGAGGTCCTGCAAGGTGCCGACCTCGTTCTGCGCCGCCAGGAGCGCGACCAGCGCCGGTTGCTCCGCTCCCGCGAGCGCCTGGGTCAAGGCGGCTGGCTCGAGGCGAGCGCAGGCGTCGACGCCGAGCAGCTCGTGGCGGACGCGCCCTTCACCCGCCAGCCACTCCAGCGCCTCGAGCACGGCGGCGTGCTCGACCGCGCTGGCCAGCACCCGCGCGGGCCCCTCGGCGGAGGCCACCGCGCTGAACAGGGCTTGATTGAGGGCCTCCGTCCCCGAGGCCGCGAAGGTCACCTGCCCCGGCGCGACGCCGAAGAGCGCCGCGACCTGCTCGCGGGCCTCCTCCACGAAGGCCCGCGCGCGCCGCCCCTCGGTGTGCTGAGAGCTGGGGTTGGCCCAGCCCTCGTCCAGCCCGCGGCGGTAGACCTCGAGCAGGCGCGGGTCGGGCCGATTGGTCGCATTCTCGTCCAGGTAGATCACGGGGCCTCGAAAGTATCGCCTCAGCGGTATAGTGTCGCGCCCGTTACGGAGGAGAAGACCGTGGATTTCGACGTTCTGCTGCACAAGCTGGCCGAGGACAAGGGCTGGTCGCTGCTCTATATCAAGGAGGACGACCAGTACAAGCTGACCCTCCCGATCCCCGAGGACCGCTACCAGGACGTCTACATCACCTTCCGGCGTGACGACGAGAACTGGCACATCGCGACGATCTGGACGGTGATCGCCGACATCGAGGACTTCAACCTCAGCGACCCCCTCGAGCTGCTGCGCTTCAACATGCGCAGCCTCTACGGCAGCCTGGCCGCCAACGAGGACCAGATCGTGATGGTCCAGAACCAGCTCGCCCAGGAGGCGAACTGGAACGAGGTCGGCCGCGCGATCCACTACATGGCCAACACCGCCGACGAGATCGAGAAGCAGATCTACGGCGACGCGGACGAGAACTAGAACCTAGACTCACGCCCAAAGCCCGTCTCCGCGTTTCGTGCCCGTGCCCGTGCCCGTGCCCGAATCGAAACGCGAAGGAGCTGTCGCTGTCAGCGACAGCTCCCTCTGGCGCGGCGAGTGTGTGAAGAAGGAAAGCAAGAACGCAGGAAGAGACTGCAGTCGCCGTCTCTCCTTCCTGCTCTCCTGCTTTCCTTCTTCAAATCCGGAACGCCAAGGAGCTGTCGCAGTCAGCGACAGCTCCTGCTCGGCCACGCATACGAGTCGCTAGTTCACCTGCGTGCTCGCGCTCGCGAGGAGCTCGGGCCGACGGTCAGCGGCCTGGTAGTAGCGCTCGAAGGCCAAGACTTCCTTGGTCCGGTAGACGAAGAGCTCCGCCGCGAAGCGCGGGCTGAGCGGCTGGTAGAGCGCGCTGGCCTCGATCGTGTAGGGGCCCTGGGCCGCGGGGGCCGACACCCGATAGCGCAGGGTGTCGCGCCCGCCCACGAAGTCGGCGTCGCCGCCGAGGCCCGCGGGCGCCGTCGCCGCGGCGTCGGCGTGGAGCGAGCTCCAGCCCTTGGGCAGCAGCCGGTTGTCCTTGAGGTAGGCCTCGCCGCGCAGGAGCAGGAAGGTCAGCGCGCTGCCTTCGTCCTGCATCAGCGACTGATAGATCTGGACCTGCGCGCCGCTGTCGATCGTGGCGCGGTGGGGCTGGTGCGGGCCGCCGGCCGCCTCGCTCGGGAGGACCTGGCCCGCGCCGTCGAGGATCCGCCCCGCCGCGTCGTGCTGACCCGAGGCGAAGACCACCTGGCCCTGGGCGTCGCGGACCACGAGCCGCAGCCACATCCGCCGCGAGGGATGACCGGTCGGCAGCTTGTGACCGCTCAGGTTCTCGACGCTGAGCGGGATCGAGAGCGTGTCGCCCGTCCGCGTCACGCTGCCCAGGCTGACGCGCGCCGTGCGGCGCTGCAGCTGCTCGCGCGTACGGGTGATCACCTCGTTCAGGGCCGCGTCGCTAGCCAGGGGCTGCAGGTCCGCCCGCTGATCCCGCAGGATCTGGGGCACGAGCGTGTTCCCGCCCAGGAACACGTGCCGCCCGACGGGGTCCCGCGGCTGGATCGGGAAGCCGCGCCCGCCGTTGCCGGCGATCTCGGTCTGGATCGGGTTCCCGTCGAGGTCGGTGGTCGGCATGTGGCAGGCCTGGCAGCTCGCCGCCTCAGGGCCCGGGCTCGCGATCTCGTCGTTGAACACCGAGTTGCGCCACTCGAGGTAGGGAGACTGCTCGTGCAGCTGGCCGCCCGTCGCGCTCCCGTCGGCGCGGCGGGCCTGGGTCGTCAGGGTGTGGCATGAGGCGCAGTGCGCCGAGCGCAGGACGTGGCTGCTCTCGCGCGGGAGGTAGCCCGTCCGCTGCGCCATGGGGTTGCTGAAGGGCGCCGAGTGGGGCCCGTAGATCTCCCGCTGCGCGTTGAGCGTCGCGTGGCCCTCGAAGGTGGTCGCGACGTTGGCCGGGGCCTCGATCTGGTGGCAGAAGGAGCACGAGACGCCGTCGAGGCCGAGCTGCCCGCGGTCGGTGTTGTCGAGGTTCGCCACGCTCAGGAGTGAGCCCGAGCGAGCCGCCAGGTGGTGCGCCATGGGCGCGTGGCAGGTCGTGCACTTGTCCTCGATCGCACCCCGGAGCGAGGGCGTCGCGGCGACCTCCACCGAGACCTCGGCCCGCCAGAGGGGATCGCGGGCCGCGTTGGCCATCATGGACCCCTGCCAGAGGTCGTAGGGAGCGACGCCGCGCCCCGTCGCGTCGCGGAGGTGGGTCGTACCCGGGCGGTTGCTGTGGCAGGAGAAGCAAGTCTGGCTGCTGGTCAGCTCGTCCACGGTGACCTGGCGGGGGGCCGCCAGCGCGAAGGCGGCCGCGGCGGAGGTCCCGGAGCCTGACGAGGTCCCGCCCGTGCCCGAGGTGGTCGAGGTCGTCGTGGGCGGGGTCGGGTTGCTCGTGGTGGTCGTGGCGCCCGAGCCGACGGCGGCGGCCGTGCTGCCGCCGCCGCTGCTCCCCCCGCTGCAACCGACCAGGGCGCAGAGCAGACCGCTGCAAAGCAGGTATCTGAGGGTCTCCATCGAGCAGGCCTCCCACTTCGAGAAGGGCAAACCCAGGTCCGCTCCTATCCCCTGCTTTCTGGGCGGCGATGTCTCACCGACGTGAATCCGAGCGTGAAACGCCACGATTCATGAGACACAAGTCCCTTATGAGCATGGACTTGTAAGGCGACGATTTGTGGCCTTCCCCTGCTCGAGCCGAGCTCTGCGCGTCGATTGCTCAGCAAAGGAGCGGTGATAGAATCCCGCCCTTCCTAACCCCGGGCCACCCCGTCGCTTCCGCTCGAGCTTGCCTCTTTGGCCTGCTCCGAGCGAAGGAAGAGCGGGCAACCCGAATCCGGTCGGCTCAGAGACCTCAACCCGATCGACGAGCCGACCTCACCAACGACCGACCTTCGCGAATGTCCATTTCCCCCATCTCGACCCTGCTCCTGCTGATCGCGCAGGAGGGCAAGAAGCCCCTCGATCTGACGTTCATCTTCATGATGTTCGGGATCTTCATCTTCTTCTACGTGCTCATCATTCGCCCCGCGAAGAAGGAGCAGCAAGAGAAGGAGGAGATGATGGGCGGGTTGAAGAAGAACGACACCGTGATCACCTCCAGCGGGATCTACGGGGTCGTGACGCACGTCGGCGACAACGACGTCGTGCTGCGAATCGACGACACGAACAAGGTCAAGGTCCGCTTCGTGAAGGCCGCGATCGCGCGCGTAGTCGGCCCCGAAGAGGCGAAGAAGAGCTAGCGATGTACGAGAACTACGGCTGGAAGTACGTCCTGACCGCGTTGATCTGCGTCCTGTGGGGCGCAGCGCTGGTCATGAACGATCCGCCCATTCACCTCGGCCTCGATCTGCAGGGCGGCGACGAGCTGATCTATCAGCTCAAGGACCCCGACGATCTCGCCCGCACGATCAGCGCCCAGGAGACCGACGACACCGTCCAGGTCCTCCAGGAGCGCATCGACGTGCTGGGCATCAAGGAGCTGAGCATTCGCCGCCTCGGCCTCGACAAGATCGTGGTGCAGGTGCCGGGCGGCACCGAGCAGCAGATCGAGAAGATCGAGGACCAGATCGAGCGCAGCGGTCGGCTCCAGTTCAAGATCCTCGTCACCGAGCTGGCTGAGCAAGAGCGCAACCAGTGGATCCAGAACGTGCTCGAGGACAAGCGCCTCGGCAACTGGAAGGCCAACGCGCGCTACGACGTGGCCGAGGTGACCGACGCCTCGCTCAAGCACCCCAAGTACTCCTGGGCCGACCCCAAGACCGGTCAGTGGTGGGCGCTGCTCAACCACGCGATCGCGGGCAAGCCGCAGTACGTCGAGGGCAACCTGCTCGAGAGCGCCGAGACGGCCATGGACAACAAGGGCCTGCGCTGCGTGGGCTTCACCTGGGGTCCGGTCGGCCGCAAGCGCTTCTACAAGCTCACGTCCGACAACGTGAACAAGAACCTGGCCGTCGTCCTCGACGGCAAGCTGCGCTCGGCCCCGGTGATCCGCTCTGCCATTGGCAAGAAGGGGATCATCGAGATGTGGGACACCAAGAAGACCCCCCTCGAGAACAACTCCGAGATCAACTCGCTGATCGTGATCCTCAAGGCGGGCGCGCTGCCCGCCAAGCCGATCAAGGCCTACGGCAAGAAGGTCGGCGCCCAGCTGGGCGCCAAGGCGGTCAAGCTCGGCTCGCTGGCGATCGTGGCCGCGCTGGGCGTGGTCGTGATCTTCATGCTGATCTACTACGGCAGCCGCGCGGGCCTGATCGCCGACATCGCGCTGGCGCTGAACCTGTTCCTGATCCTGGGCACGCTCTCGATGTTCGAGGCGACCCTGACCCTGCCAGGTATCGCCGGCATCCTGCTGACAGCAGGTATGGCGGTCGACGCCAACATCCTCATCTACGAGCGCATTCGGGAGGAGATCGCCCGCGGCGCCAAGCTGCGCCAGGCGATCCAGTCCGGCTACGACCGCGCCTTCTGGACGATCTTCGACGCCAACCTGACCACGGCCCTCACGGCGGTGGTCCTGATGTGGGTCGGCACCGGCCCGATCAAGGGCTTCGGCCTCACGCTCACGATCGGCATCGTGGTCTCGATGTTCACCGCGCTCTTCGTCACGCGCGCCCTCTATGGGTTCTTCGTGGCTAAGGAGATCGTGACCGAGGTCAAGTTCAAGCAGCTCTTCGAGCGCCCCAACATCGACTTCCACGGGGCCAACAAGAAGTCGCTCATGATCTCGGGCGCCTTCATCCTGATCGGCTGGCTGGTGTTCCTGGCACGCGGCTCGGAGGCCTACGGAATCGACTTCACCGGCGGCACGGTGATCTCTATGCGCCTCAAGACCCCCATGACCGCCGGCGAGGTGGAGAAGCGCGTCCAGGACCACTTCAAGGCCAAGGGCGAGAACGTCACCTTCGAGGTCCAGCGCATGGGCGAGGCCATCGGCGGCACCAAGAGCCTCGAGTGGCAGATCCGCACCCGCCGCGTCGAGGACACGGGCGGCGCGCCGGCCGCGCCCAAGACGGGCAGCGGCGGCTGGTCGCTCCTCCCGGCCGCCTACGGTCAGGACGCCCCCACGCCGCCCGGCGACGAGGCTCCGGTCGAGAGCAAGCAGCCCGCTGGCGAGAAGCCCGCTGACGCGAAGCCCGTCGAGGGCGAGGCCCCCCTGGGTGACCCCGCCCCCGTCGAGAGCAAGCAGCCCGCGGCGGCTGACCCGATCCCGCTCCCCGCGCCGAGCGCTCCGGCCAAGAAGCCCAGCGCCGTGGCCAAGGGCGACCAGGACTACTTCCGCAAGAACGTGGCCGAGGTCTTCACCGAGGAGCTCGTCGTCCCCTACCCCCAGATCGAGGGGAAGCCCTACGCGCTGGCCGGCGCTCAGGGCGGCTTCGCCAAGGTCCGCTTCCAGGCCAACATGGTCCAGGTCGACTCGACCGCTGACGAGAAGCTGACCGCGGACGCCCTCAAGACCCAGCTCCCGACCGCCTTCCGCAAGCTGGCCAAGTCCCTCGACAAGGACAAGGCCAAGGCCCGGATCGCGATCCTCAACGCGCTGGCCGACGGCAAGGGCGATCAGCAGGGCTTCACGGTCACGGCCCTGCCGGACAACGACCCCAACGACGGCATGCTGCCCTTCGAGTTCACCACCTTCGCGGTGCCTGCGACCAACGCGTCGGCTCAGGAGCAGGTGATCTCGGTGTTCAAGGAGGGCCTCGAGAAGGCCCAGACGGCCGGCAGCAACTTCGCGCCCGCCGTGCCCTTCCCCAGCGTCGACACCGTCGGCGCCGCGGTGGCCAAGAACCTCAGCAGCAAGGCGCTGATCGCGACCTTCTTCTGCGTGGTCCTGATCTGCCTCTACGTCTGGCTGCGCTTCGACTTCTGGTCGGGTATCGCGGCGATCGCGGCCGTGTTCCACGACGTGCTCGCCCTGCTGGGCTTCCTGGCGATCCTGGACGCGATCCTCTCGGCCACGGGGTTGGCCTTCGACGTCAAGTTCAACCTGACGACGATCTCGGCCTTCCTGACCCTGGTCGGCTACTCGATCAACGACACGATCGTCATTCTGGACCGCATTCGTGAGGACAAGGCCGCGACCAAGGCCAAGGACTACACGCCCGAGCTGATCAACCTGGCGATCAACCGCACCCTGGGCCGCACCGTCCTGACCTCGCTGACCAGCTTCCTGGTCTGCGCGGTGCTCTTCTTCGCCAGCTTCGGCGGCCTGAGCAGCATTCAGGGCCTCTCGGTCGCGCTGCTCTTCGGCGTCGCGGTCGGAACCTACTCCTCGATGTTCGTGGCGGCGCCGATCCTGCTCATGGACAAGAAGAAGGTCAGCGCGGCGATCTACGGCGGCTTCGCCTTCCTGCTCACCACCTGGCTGGTGCGCAACGGGGCCTACACCGCCGCGGGCGTCCTGGTCGGCCTCCTGGTCGCCCTGCCCTTCGTGCTCATGAAGCTGGGCGCCTTCCAGGTCGCGCAGCCCGCGACCAGCGGCAAGAAGAAGAAGTAGGCAGCTCGAGCGAGCGCTTGCGAGTCACAGAAGGGGCTGTCGCTGAGTGCGACAGCCCCTTCGCGTTTCGGAGATGAACCGCCAAGCACGCCAAGGACGCCAAGGAAGACCACCGAGCTTGGCGCCCTTGGCGTCCTTGGCGGTTCGATCCAAACAAGAAGGGAGGGAGCTGCGCCCTTGCGGCAGCTCCTTCGTGCACAGAACGGATCATTGACCCCGACATGCGTGGCGGAAGCGCGGTTTTGGGGACAAACTAGGGAACGATGGCGCAAGAGATCGAGCGGGCGCGGGAGCTGCTGACCTCCCTGATCCGCGACAAGGTGCTGGCAGCGAACGACGCCACCAAGGCCTACGAGGCCTGGGTGTCGTCTGGGGACGAGTCCCCCTTCTCGCGCTTCCTGGTCGACCTCTTCCCGGACCGCGGCGAGGCGATCCGCGGGGTGCTCCGCCTGCAGGCCGTGACGGGCATGCCCTTCCCTGAGCGCTTCACCTTCGAGCGCTTCGAGGACCTGCTCGTCGGCCAGCTGGGGATCGAGGCCGGCATGGTCAGCCCCAAGCTGCTGCAGACCGTCCGCGCCGTGCAGGACAAGAAGGTCAAGGAGAACAAGCTGCGGCGGCTCGACGACCTCCTCCCGCGGGCGGGCTTCGACCCCAAGATGCTCACGATGCTCTACGGGCACCTGCGCGAGCGGGTCCTGATCTGCAAGGGCTGCCTGGGGCGCTTCCCCCGCCAGGAGATGGGCGCCTTCGCGATCGAGTGCCCGCGCTGCGACTACAACATGCTGGCCGACGCCCTCGAGCCGAGCGACGTGAAGCTCCTCTCCGACGAGCAGCGCTCGATGCTCATGGCCAGCTCCGAGGCGGTCATGGAGACCGTCTCGATCCAGGAGCGCCAGCTGCGGCGCGAGGAGCGCGAGAAGAAGGGCTCGGACAAGGCGGCCGGCGGGATCCTGGTGGGCCTGCTCGCGGTGCTCGGCGGCGTGGTCGTCGTGATCGGCCTCCTGCTGAACCGCGACAAGCCGCGCCCGATCGTCAAGAAGACCTCGCCCAACCGGACCCGCAAGACCACCGACGTTGGCAAGACCGACGACGGCGGCAGCTCCGACAAGCAGGGCCTCAGCCTGGCCGAGGTCCGCACCCAGGACCTCGAGCTCTACAAGCGCGGCGCCTTCAGCGAGCTCCTCGAGCTGTGGCAGAAGGTCGAGGTGCAGAGCGGCGAGTCCGCCGCGGACGTCAAGCAGGCTCAGGACTCGCGGATCCGCCGCCTGGAGCAGCTGCTCGAGCTCAAGAAGCAGGTCGAGGCCCTCGCGGCGCAGCTCTCGACGGACCCCCAGAAGGAGCTCGAGCTGGCGCGCCTCCTCGGTCAGCAGGAGGTGCCGGTCAACGTCCCGCCCTTCGACCGCTTCAGCAAGCAGCTGCAGGCCCTGCGTCAGCAGCGCGAGGAGCGCCTGCGCGAGGCCGCCAAGCAGCGCTACGCCGAGGTGCTCAAGCAGACCAGCGCTGACGCCTGGATCCGCCGCAACCGGCACGTCAAGCGCCAGCCAGCGCTGATGGGCGTCCCCTTCGGCGGGCGACGCGTGGACGGCGTGCGCGTGCTCGAGGTCCGCGAGGACGGCTACGAGGTCCAGACCCCGACCGGCGAGGCCCAGAGCCTGGAGTGGGGCGACCAGCCGGTGCTCGACCTGCGCGTCATGCAGGCCGCCGCCGAGCCCGGGCAGGCCTCCGATCAGCTCGAGGTGCTCCGGCGGGCTTTGATCGCGCGCAACCCGGTCGTGGCTGGTCAGGCCATGGAGAAGGTCCCGGGCCAGCTCTCGCTGGCGACGCTGATCGCGCGCGCCCCGACCTCGGTCCTCCCCTCGCCGCGGGGCGACGGGACCTACTGGGTCCGCTACCCCACCGACTGGAGCCCGGCCGACTTCGAGCCCGATCGCGGCAGCCGCGTCAGCAGCGACGGCGGCAAGCTGCTCCTGAGCGGCAACCCCTGCCGCGTGGTCAGCCGACCGCTCCCCGCCAACGCCCCCGACCGCAAGGAGAAGTCCTCGCTGGTCTACGCCGAGGTCACCCTGGCGGAGTCGGTCCCCGGGCTGAACTTCGCGCTGCGCCTGGTCGGCAAGGGCACCGAGAAGTCCTACGTCGCCCGCTGGGGCGGCGGCCGCTGGTCGCTCGAGCTCTCGCTCGGCTCTGGCCGCAACAAGCTCAAGTCGGGCCCCCTCCGCTCGGACGGCAAGCAGGCCCGCCTGAGCTACGACGGGCGCGAGGTGACGCTGGCCCTGGACGGGTTCCCCGTGTTCACCAAGGCCACCACGGCGCGCGTGGAGGAGGTCGGCTTCGCGATCGGCGCCTCGGAGGACCTCAGGATCGAGACCCTCGAGCTGGTCGGGACCCTGGCGCCCGAGCGCAACGCCGCGGCAGAGCGCCGCTTCCGCAATCGCGTGCACCAGGAGGTCGACGCGATCTCGATCCAGGCCGGCGGAGGCGGCAAGCGCTACGAGTTCCCCGTCCTGAGCGCCGAGGACCCCCAGGCCCTGGCCGTGTTCGGCTCGGCCAGGATCGAGCAGCTGAACGCCGCCAAGCAGGCGCTGCTCAGCGACGAGCCTGGCTCGGCGGCCAGCAAGCTCGACGCGCTGATCGCCGAGGCCCCGAGCTTCGCCGCGGCCCACTACTACCGCGCTTACCTCTCGCTGCTCCGCTCCGACCCCTGCCAGGCCCTCTCGGCCCTGAACAAGGCGCTCGAGATCGACCAGGGCTTCGTCGAGGCGCGGGCCCTGCGCGGCCTGGCCTACGCCATGGCCTCCCGCGGCGACCTCGCCGAGACCGACCTCTCCCGCGCGAGCTCGCTCCGCCCCGACCTGGCCAGCCTCTACCTGGCCCAGGCCTGGATCGAGCTGGCCAACGCCGACCTCAGCGAGCGCCCCACCGGCGCGATCGCCTCTCACCCGATCCGAGTCGCCCAGGGCCTGGCCAACGGTGACCCCTTGATCCTGCGCCAAGGCCGAGCGCTGATCTCGCTCGAGCGCCTGGCGCGCTCGCTCCCGACCCGGGAGTCGAGCGAGACCCACCTCGTCCTCGCGCGCGGCAGCCTGGACAGCGTCGAGAACCTGCTCGGCTTCCTCGACCACACCCTCCGCAAGGAGATCGAGCCGCACCTCCCGCGCCTCAGCGACGACGAGGCCGGCCGCTTCGTGCGCGTCGCGGTGCTGCCCAACGAGTACAGCCGCCTGGTCGGCGACGACCGGCGCGCGGCCTACGTGCACGGCATGAACCTGGTGATCCTGGCGGAGCCGATTCTGGAGCCGACCCGGGACCTCCTGCGCGCCCTGACGCGCGCCCACCTCGTCCAGCGCCTCGGCCCGGTGCCGGCCTGGCTGGAGGAGGGGACCTGCGAGACCCTGCTCCGGCGCGTGACCCGCCGCCCCGACGCCGACCTGGTCGACCTGCTCAAGGACAACCAGCGGATCAAGAGCGAAGACCTCGCCGCGCTCCTCGACGCCGATCGAGAGGTCCTGGCCGAGAGCCCCTTGCTGCGCGCGCAGGCCTGGGCCCTGGTGGACGGGCTGCTGCCCAAGGGCCACCTCAAGAACCTGATGCGCAAGGTGGCCGAGGGGACCCCCCTCGACGCCCAGGGGAGCGGGATCGACATCCAGGCGCTGCCCGAGCGCTACCGCAGCTGGGTTCGACGGCTGAAGCGGCCCAAGAAGTAGCCGAGCGCGAGACGCTCCCCTACTTGAGCGGTAGCTCCCGCAGCACGCCCGCGACCTGCTCGAACACCCCGCGCCGCGCGTCCCCCGCCCGGAAGAGCAGGCGGAAGTGGTCGGCGAGCGCCTCGACCTCGGGGAAGAGCTCGACCAGCCGCCCCCGCGCGAGGTCCGGCCTGACCTGGTAGCGCGGCAGGACCGCCACCCCCTTGCGCCGCAGGACCAGCCAGCGGATCGCGGCGATCGTG
>CALDQK010000693.1 GCA_937911525.1 uncultured bacterium | reverse complement strand
CCCACCCGGTCGGGGGCGAGCGGAGCGGGGACGAGTGGGCGCGCCTCGAGCGCGACGCGGCCGAGGTCGTGCCCAGCGAGGAGGAGCCGGCCCTGCCCGAGGAGTCGGGTCCGCTCCAGCACGTGGCGCTGGTCTCGGGCGAGCTCGGCGTGGGCAAGAGCCGGCTCCTGCGCGAGTTCAAGACCCACGCCCAGCTGCAGCGCGTGGCGGTCGTCGAGGGCAGCGCCGGCCAGGGCGGCGCCTACGCGCCCTTCGTCGAGGTGTTCCGCGGCGTGCTCGGGCTCTGGAAGCAGCAGGAAGAGGGCAGCGCGCTGCGCCCGCGCCAGACCGACCCGCTCCGGCGGCGCCTGCTGCAGCGCTACGGCGCCGAGATGGTGCGCGTGATCCCCGAGCTCGACGAGAGCTTCTTGCCGATCACCACCCGGACCAAGCTGGGCGACGAGCAAGAGGAGCTGCGCCTGCTCGACGCGCTGGCCCAGTTCCTGATCGGCTACAGCCGTCAGCGGCCGCTGGTGGTCCTGCTGCACGACCTCGAGCGCGCCGACCACCAGACCCTGGAGCTGCTCGGCTACCTGGTCCGCAACCTGAACCTGATCGAGTCGGCCCGCGCCCTCTCCCGCCAGAGCAACAGCGCCCTGCGGCCGCTGCGGCTCCTGGTCGTGGGCAGCTACACCCCGCCCGAGGAGGGCGCCGCGCCGACGGCCCAGCAGGAGCTGCTCGCCGCGCTCGAGCCCGAGCTGGTCGTGACCCACACCCGCCTCGAGCCGCTCAGCCGCGAGCAGGTCCACACCCTGATCGAGTCGATGCTCGGCCAGGGGACCGACCCCAAGCAGCTGGCCGCGCGGATCTTCTCCGAGACCAAGGGCAACCCCTACTTCACGGTCGAGCTGATGCGCTCCCTGGTCGAGTCGGGCGCCCTCTCGCGCCGGGACGGGTCCTGGAAGCTCGACCTCTCGGGGGGCGTCCAGATCCCCGAGACGATGGAGGAGGTGATCCTCGAGCGGACCCGCCGGGTCAGCGAGGAGGAGCGCCAACCCCTCGAGATCCTGGCGGTCCTCGGCCGCGCGGCGCCGGTCCACGAGCTGGCGGCCCTGCTCGAGGTCGACTCCGCCTCGCTGCTGACGGACCTCGGCCACCTCGAGCGGCGGCGCGTCGTCCACGCCGAGCACCGCGGCGAGCAGGTGCTCTATGACTTCGTCCACGACGTGGCCCGCGAGGCGGTCTACGAGGCCATGAACCCCAGCCGGCGGATCGGGCTCCACGAGCGCTGCGGCGCGCACCTCGAGGCGCGCGCCGAGCTCGGCTCCGCCGGCGAGCGGGCCGACGCCGAGCAGCTCTTCCGCCACTTCTCGGCGGCGGGCAACCGCGGCAAGGCGCTCGAATACGCGATCCGCGCCGGCGACGAGGCCAGCGCGGTCCACGCCGTCCACCGCGCGCTCAAGAACTACAAGGACGCGCTGGCGCTCCTGCCCTCGGGCTCGCGCCGCTGGCGCGCGCTGCGCCTGCGCACCGGCGAGCTGCTGATGCGCGCGGGCGACACGGAGCGGGCCTCGCGGGTCTACAGCAAGCTGCTCGAGCAGGAGGAGGAGCTCAACCCGCACGAGCGGGTCAACGTCTACCTCCGCCTGGGTCAGGCCCTCGAGCTGCGCGGGGACTTCGACGGCGCGCTGGAGGCGCTCTCGGCGGGCACGGTCGCGAGCTACGGCACGGACGGCCTCGAGCGCGAGGCGGCCCTGCTCTTCGCGGCCACGGCCTCGATCTACGAGCAGACCGGCCGCTACGCGGACGCGATCGGCTTCTGCGACGCGGGCCTCCAGCGCCTGGTCGGGCTGAGCGAGGGCGAGGAGTCGGCGCGGGTGCGCCTGATCGAGGGCCGCTGCCGGCTGGCCCTGGGCGAGAGCGACGCCGCCGAGCGCTCGCTCGAGCGCTGCCTCGCGATCCGGCGCCGCCTGGCCGACGAGCCGGGCATGGCGCAGGCCCTGGGCGAGCTGGGCCTGGCGGCCTTGGCCAAGGGGCGCTTCGAGGAGGCGGCCAACCGCTTCGAGCGCGCGCTGGAGCGCGAGACCGCGCTGGGGCACGCGGCGGGCGTGGCGCTCGCGGCGCGCAACCTGGCCGCCGCCTGCCACGAGCTCTCCGACTACGAGCGGGCGGTCTCGCTCCTGCGGCGGGCGCTCAACATTCACGAGCGGATCGGCAACCGGGCGGAGGCCGCCCGGACCCTGATCGAGCTCGGTCGGACCCTGGGCGCCGTCAACGACCTGTCCGGCGCCTTCGAGCACCTCAGCCGGGCGCGGACCCTCTGCGACGAGCTCGACCTGCGCGCCGGCATGGCGCGGGCGCTCAACCTCGAGGCCCGGCTCTACGTGGGCTTCGGCGCGCGCGAGGAGGCCCACCAGCGGGCGACCGAGGCGCTCCGCCAGGCCTCGCTCCACGACGTCCCCCGCCAGCGGGCCTCGGCGCTCGAGACCCTGGGTCGCTGCGAGCGGCTGGGCGGCGAGCTCGACCTGGGCGAGCAGCTCTTGCACGAGGCGCAGGCCCTGTTCCGCAAGCAAGACGACCCGGCGGGCGTGGCGCGCACGACCTTCGAGGTGCTCGAGATCCTGCTCCAGCGCAAGGCGGGGATCCTGGCCGAGGGGATCCTCGAGCAGCTGGGCGAGCAGGAGGTGCCCGAGCGCTACCAGGCGCGGCTGCAGGTGCTCGAGGTCGAGGTCAAGCTGGCCTTCGGGCGCGAGAGCGACATCGGCAGCCGCCAGCTGGGGACCCTCGAGCGCGCGGCGGCCTGGGCCGAGCGGGCCCACGACCACGCCCTGGCCTGGCAGATCGCGACCACCCGCGGGCGCGTCCTCGAGCGGCTCAACCAGCCCGAGAGCGCGCTCCGCTCCTTCGTGGAGGCCATGTCGGGGATCCGCCGCCTGCTGGACAACGTGCCCAAGCGCCTGCGCGCGGGCTACCTGCTCCTGCCCGAGTGCGGCCGCTGCAAGGCCGACTTCGCGCGCCTGCGCGACGCCGCCGCCGGCGGGGGGGAGTGATCCGCGACGCCTTGGGGCGCGAGCTCGAGCTCGCGCGCCCCCCGCGCCGGATCGTGTCCCTCGTCCCCAGCCTGACCGCCCTGCTGGACGGGCTGGGGCTGGACGAGGAGGTCGTCGGCCTGACGCGCTTCTGCGTGCACCCGGCGGGCTGGAAGGCGCGCAAGGCGGTGGTCGGCGGGACCAAGGACGTGCGCGTCGAGAAGGTCCTCGCGCTCGAGCCCGACCTCGTGCTGGCGAACTGGGAGGAGAACGCGCGCGAGCAGGTCGAGGCGCTGGAGGCGGCGGGGGTCGCGGTCTACGTGACCCAGGTCCGCGACCTGGCCGAAGACCTGGCCATGGTCCGCGCGCTCGGCGAGCTGGTCGGGCGCGAGGCGCGGGGCGAGGAGCTCGCGCGCGAGACGGAGCGAGCCTTCGCGGCCCTGGGCGGGCTGGAGCCGCTGCGCGCGCTCTACCTGATCTGGCGCGAGCCCTTCATGAGCGTGGGCGGGGACACCTTCGTGAGCGCGATGCTCGGCGAGGCGGGCTTCGTCAACGTGTGCGGCGAGCGCGAGCGCTACCCGACCCTGACGCCCGACGAGCTGGCCGCGCTGGCGCCCGAGGTCGTGCTCTTGAGCAGCGAGCCCTACCCCTTCAAGGAGCAGCACCTGGCCGAGGTAGCGGCGCTGGTGCCCGAGGCCAAGGTGGCGCTCGCGGACGGGGAGCTCTTCAGCTGGTACGGGAGCCGAATCCTGCTCGCGCCGGACTACTTCCGGCGGCTGCGAGCGGGGCTCTAGCTAAAGCCCGTCCCGAATCGGCGTCGTCACGCTTCTCCACATGTCAACACCGGCCCTCCCCTACATTTTGGGAACGAGCGCTACTCGCCAAACACGGGCGGCGTCATGTCGACCAGCAGGTAGGGGCACTGCTCCCGCTCGCTGATCAGCTCGCCGTCGATCTCGACCCGGAAGTAGAGCTGGTACTCGCCGCCCTCGTCGGTGTCGGGGTCCTCGAACTCGCACTTCTCGTAGTGGGCCGTCGCGATGCCCTTCTCGATGGTCGCCTCGAGCTCGGTCACCACGTCGTCGTCGAGGCCGCCGTCGTACTCGTAGATCACGAGCTTGACCGAGGTCCCGTCCTCCCAGCCCGAGATCACGGCGCCGAGGTGGGCGCCCTCGCCCCAGCGGATCCGGCTGCGCGACCAGAAGCAGTAGAGGACCCCCGCCAGGATCTGGTCTTCGATGACCCCCTCGCTGCCGGCGAGCATCTTCGGCGTGATCGACACAGCGGCTCCTAGCTCTTCATCGGGCCGAGGACCTCGATCAGGTAGTCGGCGGGCGGGAGGTTGACCTCGATCTTGCCTTCGGAGTCGCTGACGGCCGTGATGTCGTTGCGGCGCGGGGCGCGCAGCTTGACGCGCAGGTTGGGCAGCGGCTTGCCCTCGCTGTTCTGGAGCGTGTGCGTGAAGGGCTCGAGGATCTCGAAGGGCTCGGAGATGCTCGTGAGCGTCCCGACCCGGGCCACGCACACGAAGCGGGTGCTCGTGACCTTGTCCTTGTTGGCCGCGTGGTCGTAGGTCCACTCGATCGCGACCCCGCGGGTCTCCTCCTCGGTGGTCCCCGTCGCGCTGTGGATCGGGCTCTCGTGGAGCTTGCAGGGCTCGAAGATCATGAACTCGACCGATTCGCCCACGGGATGGCCCAGGACGTCGGTCTCGATCATGAGCGGCTCGCCGACCAGCAGGTCGCCGGTGGGCGGGTTCTCGCCCGGCTGGGCCGGGGCCAGGGTCACCCGCGGAGGCGCCACGTAGGCGACCTCGACGCGGAAGTTGCTTCCCTGCATGCCTTTATCGAACTTAAAGGACGACACGAGCGCCTCCACCTAAAGCCTAGCATCCCCCCGCGAGCTCCGCTCCGCAGGATCTCGCGGGTCCGCTAGGATCCTCGCCCTATGAGCTGGTCCATCGTCACCTGGAACGTCAACTCCCTCCGCATGCGCCTCGAGCGCGTCACGGCCTGGCTGGCCAAGCACGAGCCCGACGTCGTGTGCCTGCAAGAGACCAAGTGCAAGGACGCGGACTTCCCCCGGGCCGAGCTCGAGGCCTGCGGCTACCAGGTCGCCTTCACGGGGCAAGAGAACGGCCTGAACGGGGTCGCGATCCTCGCCAAGAGCGAGCCGAGCGGGGTGCTCGACACCCTGCCCGGGCGGGACGACGACGACCATCGCCGCTTCCTCTCGGCCCAGATCGACGGCGTGCGGGTGATCGACGTCTACGTGCCCAACGGCCAGTCCCTCGGCTCGGACGCCTTCTTCTACAAGCTCGACTGGCTGGGTCGGCTCCAGGCGCACCTGCGCGGGGAGCACGACCCGAGCGAGCCCCTGGTGCTGCTGGGGGACTTCAACATCACCCCCGACGACCGCGACGTGTGGGACCCCAAGACCTGGAAGGACTCGATCCACTGCAGCCCCCACGAGCGGCGCGCGCTGACCTACCTGCAGGACTGGGGGCTGAGCGACGCGCTCCGGCTCCAGACCGAGGAGGGGGGGCTCTTCACCTGGTTCGACTACCGGACCACGACCAAGAGCCTCAACACGGACGAGGGGCTGCGGATCGACCTGATCTACGTGACCCAGCCCCTCGCCGAGCGGCTGGAGGAGGTCCGCATCGACTGGGAGGAGCGGGCCGGGGAGAAGCCCTCGGATCACGCGCCCGTCATCGCGACCTTCCGGGACGCCTGACGGCGCCCAGAAAAGACTCTTGGCGCGTTGACGCTCTGCTGAACCAGCGCTAGCTTCCAGTCCATGGAGAAGGTCGTCCTCGCGTTCTCCGGCGGCATGGGCACGCTCGCCGCCTTACACGTCTTGCGCCGTCGCTACGGCCGCGACAACGTGATTACGTACACCGCCAACCTCGGTCAGAAGTCCTCGACCGAGGGTCTCTGCGAGCGCGCGATGCAGCTCGGCGCGGCCTACACCCACATCGCCGACCTCCGCGAGCGCTTCGTGGACGACTTCGTGTGGCCCGCCTTCCGCGCCGGCGCCGTCTGCGACAGCGGCTACATGCTGGCCCACGCCCTGGCCCGGCCCCTGATCGTGAGCGAGCTGGTGCGCGTGGCCCGCGAAGAGGGCGCGACCATGATCGCGCACGGCTGCGCGGGCAAGAGCAACGACCAGGTCCGCTTCGAGGTCAGCGCGGCCGCGCTGGCGCCCGAGCTGCAGGTGCTGTCGCCTTTGAGGACCCAGGGCCTCCTGCGGCGCGACGAGCTGATCACCTACTGCAAGAAGCACCGCCTGCCGACCAAGCAGGTGCGCGACTCGCGCTTCTCGATCACCGAGAACCTCTACGGCAGCTCGGTCCAGTGGGACAAGGCGCCCGACGCCTTCGAGCCCGTGCCCGAGGACGTGTTCCGTCAGACCCGCTCCCTGGCCGAGACGCCCGACACGCCGGCCGAGCTGCTGATCTCCTTCAAGGAGGGGATCCCCTGCGCGCTCGACGGCGACCCCCTGGGCGGCGTCGAGCTGATCGAGCGCCTGCGCGAGGTCGCGGCCGAGCACGGCGTGGGTCGGCTCTCGACGATGGAAGACCGCTTGATCGGGATCAAGATGGTCGAGGTCTACGAGCAGCCGGCGGCCACGATCCTGCACATGGCCCTGCGCGCCCTCGAGCGCCTGGTCCTCTCGCCCGAGCTGGCCGCCTTCAAGCGCGTGATCGCGCGCCGCTACGCCGACCTGGCCTACGAGGGCTTCTGGTTCTCGGAGCTGCGCCAGGCCCTCGACGCCTTCGTGGGCAACGCCTGCCAGTTCCTGACCGGCGACGTGCGGATCACGCTGCTCAAGAGCACCTGCCGGGTCAGCGGAGTCCGCAGCCGCTACGGCCTCTACCGCCAGGGCCTGGCCGCGCCGACCACCGAGGGCGACGAGTTCGCGCACCAGGGCCTGCAGGGCTACATGGACACGATCAGCCAGCCCCTCAAGCTGCGCCAGAGCGGCGACTCCCGCCGCCGCGCCCGCTAAGCGGGCTCGTGAGCCAGCGCGCCGCGCGGCTCCAGCGCGCCCGCGGCGCGCTCCTCGGCCGCCTCGTCGGCGAAGCCCTCGGGGCCACCACCCAGCACCTGCCGCCGGAGTCGCTCGCGGCGCTCGCAGGCGAAGGCCCGCTCGAGATGCGCGGCGGCGGCGTCCACGACGTGGCCCCCGGCCAGGTCACGGGCGAGGGCGAGCTGACCCTGACCCTGGCGCGCGAGCTGGCCACCGAGGGCAGCTACGAGCGCGAGCGGGTCGCGGTGGCCTACGTGCGCTGGGGCCGCTCGGAGCCCTTCGACGTGCCTCAGCCCGAGGGCCGCGCCTTCCCCGACTTCCCCGAGACCCCGAGCGTGGCCGAGGGGGTCGCCGCGCGCGCCGATCGGGAGGCCCGCTGCGCGGGCGCCCTGGCGCGGGTCGTGCCATTGGCGGTGTGGGGCTGGGACCTCCCGCCTGGGGAATTGGGCGAGCGCGCCGCCGCTGACGCGCGGCTCAGCCACCCCGACCCCAGCTGCCGCCACGCCAGCGTGGCCCTCTGCTTCGCCCTGGCCCGCGCGATCGAGCGCGGCGGGACGCCGGTCGAGCTGCAGCGGGCCACGCTGGAGTTCGCGCGGGAGGCGAACCTGGCGGCGTCGGTGCAGGCGGCGCTGCAGGCGGCGCTGGGTGGGGCTGGCGCGAGGGGGGCTGGCGCGAGCGGGGGGGTGTCTTCCTTCGCGCCTAGCGCGCCGAGCGTGCTGGGGGCCGCCTTTCAGGCGTTGGTGAGGGAAGGCGACCCCGGGCGGGGCCTGAGCGCGCTCGCGCGCCAGGGCGGCGCGGCCGACGTGATCGTCGGCGTCGCGGGCGCCCTCTACGGGGGGTTGTTGGGTGAGGAGGCCCTGCCGGGGACGTGGCGCGAGGGCCTGCTGGCGTGCAGGACGACGCGCGGGTTGACCTACCAGACCGCTGATTTGCTTCCGCTGGCCGAGGCGCTGGCGAGAGCGTGAGGGAGTGAGGGAGTGGCGCGGACCTGCATGCGGGCTGTCGCTGGTTCGAGCTGTCGCTGGTTCGAGGGGCGCCCTGAGAAGGCGAGCATCGACTGGGGGGCAGTGGGCGTGGGCGGCGCTCGTGGGGCGGAGGGGGCTGTCGCTGGTTCGAGGGGCGCCCTAGGAAGGCGAGCATCGACGGGGGGGAGTGGGAGTGCGGGAGCGGCGCTCGTGGGGCGAAGGGAGCTGTCGCTGGTTCGAGGGCGCCCTGAGAAGGCGAGCATCGACTGGGGGGTAGTGGGAGTGCGGGAGCGGCGCTCGTGGGGCGGTATGGAGCAGGGACTGGCCCCGGCCCCGGCTCCGGCCCCGCCCCCGCCCCCGGCCCCGGCCCCGGCTCCGGCCCCGGCCCCGGCCC
>CALDQK010000692.1 GCA_937911525.1 uncultured bacterium | reverse complement strand
CGCTCCCTCGCGGCTGCTTGTGAGCGGGCCGAGGCCGCCGTAAAACGCAGCGCTGGAGGCAGCCATGACCGAGACCGCTCTGAGCGAGTTCGACCTCTACAACCCCACCGAAGACCACGAGATGCTGCGCCGAATGCTGCGCGACTTCGTCCAGAACGAGGTCGAGCCGCAGGCCGCCGAGTGCGATCGGGAGGAGCGCTTCAACCTGCCGCTCTTCCGGCGCCTGGGCGAGCTGGGCCTGCTCGGGATCACCGTCGCCGAGGAAGACGGCGGCGCCGGCATGGACTCGGTCGCGGCCGTGATCGCCCACGAGGAGCTCTCGGCGAGCGACCCCGGCCTGTGCCTGGCCTACCTCGCGCACTCGATGCTCTTCGTGAACAACTTCTATCAGAACAGCAACCCCGAGCAGCGCGGCCGGATCCTCGACAAGGTGATCAGCGGCGAGTGGGTCGGCGGAATGTGCATGTCGGAGCCCGCGGTCGGGACCGACGTGCTCGGCATGGCGACCCGGGCCGAGCGCGAGGGCGACCTCTACAAGATCACCGGCCAGAAGATGTGGATCACCAACGGCATGGTCGGCGAGGGGACCCTCGGCGACGTGTTCCTGGTCTACGCCAAGACCGGCGGGCGGATCAGCTCCTTCGTGGTCGAGAAGGGGATGAAGGGCTTCGAGAAGGGCCAGAAGATCCGCGACAAGTGCGGCATGCGCGCCTCGACCACGGCCGAGCTGGTGTTCGAGGCCTGCGAGGTCCCGGTCGCCAACCGCCTGGGGCAGGAGGGCGACTCCATGCTCCACATGATGAAGAACCTCGAGATCGAGCGGATCACCCTGGCGGCCATGTCGCTCGGGATCGCGATGCGCTGCATTCGCGCCATGTGCAAGTACGCCAACGAGCGCGAGGCCTTCGGCAAGCCGATCCGCGAGTTCGGCCAGATCCAGCGCTATATCGCCCGCAGCTACGCCTCCTGGAAGGCGGCCCGGGCCTACGTCTACGACACGGCCCGCCGCCTCGACGCCGGCCAGCCCAACAGCCGGATCGACAGCGACGGCGTCAAGCTGGTGGCGACCAGCATGGCCAAGGAGGTCGCCGACAACGCGATGCAGGTCCTGGGCGGCTACGGCTACGTGGGCGAATACGTGGTCGAGCGCCTGTGGCGCGACGCCAAGCTGCTGGAGATCGGCGGCGGGACCCTCGAGGCGCACGAGAAGAACATCACCAAGGACCTCAGCAAGACCTTCGAGTCGGTCGTCCTCTAGGAGCCAGTCAGCTTGAGCTTCGACCCGACTGCCTCCCAAGCGCTCGAGGTGACCCAAGGGTGGCTGGTGATCCAGCACCACGACGGCACCCAGCAGCACGTGCGCCTCTCGCTGGCCCTGACGACCGTCGGGCGCAGCGAGCAGAACGTGATCGAGATGCTCGACCCCAAGCTCTCGCGCTTCCACTGCGAGGTCGAACGGACCCAGGACGGCTACCGGGTGCGGGACTGCAACAGCCGCAACGGGACGCTGATCAACGGCGAGCCCGTGCGCGGCGCGGTGGCCCTCAGCGACGGGGATCGGATCAAGATCGGGCGCACGATCATGACCTTCCGCACCCAGCGCCCCGACGAGCTGCGCAGCGACCGCGCGGTCCCGATCACGCCGGTCGACGAGCGCGAGGAGACGCACTTCGGCCAGGACACGCCCGCCGTGGCGCAGCGCCGGCCGACCCAAGCCAGCTTCCACCGCAAGGAGCCCACCCCGAGCTACGACGGCCGCAACACCAAGGCCGTCGAGGCCCTCGACGTGCGCCACCGCAACCCCTGGAAGGTCCTGGCCGAGGCCACCACCGCGGTCCTGGGGGCGACCCACCGGCGCGAGCTGCTCGAGCTGACCGTGGAGCACGCCGGGGCCTTCTTCGAGTCCGAGGGCGCCCTGATCGCGCTGGGCGCCAACGGCGACGAGCTCTCGATCACCGCCAGCGAGGGCGTCGAGGGCGAGGCCCGCGAGCGCTGCCGGGATATCGCGGCCCGCGCCCTGGTCGCGCCCCAGCCGATCATCGAGGACCGCCGCGCCCTCGGCGTGGCGCTCCGCAAGGGTGAGCGGGCCGTCGGCGCCCTGGTGCTCTTCGACCTCAGCCAGGTCCCGAGCGCCACCGGCAAGGAGCTCGAGGCCTTCCAGGGCTTCGCGGGCGTGGTCGCCCACACCCTGACCACCAGCCTGATGGTCGAGGAGGTCCGGCGCGAGGAGCGCGCGGCCGGCGCGCGCCGGATCGCGCAGGACCTGCGCGCCGTGCTCCGCCCGCCCGAGCTGACCCACCTGCCCGGGCTCGCGATCGCGCGGGCCACGACCCGCGGCGACGCCGTCGAGCGCAGCTTCTGGGATCGCGTCAGCGCCCCGCCCCGCGCCCAGCGCGAGGAGGTCTACCTGGCCCTGGGCGACGTGCCCGACCCCGAGGCCCCGCCGCCCAGGCGCCTCCGCCGCCGCGGCGAGCGCGCCTTCGTGTCGCTCCTCGGCCAGGCCGAGCTGCGCGGCGCGCTGCGCTCGCTGGTCGAGGTCATGCCGCGCACGGCGGACCTCCTGACCCAGCTCGACGGCATGCTGCGCCGCGAGGCCAGCGTCGAGCAGGTCAGCCTGACGCTGCTCCGCTACGACACCCAGAGCGGCACGCTCCGCTTCTCGGGCGCGGGCCACGCGCCGATCCTCGTCCGGCGCGCCAACGGCGAGGTCGAGGTGATCGAGTCGGTCTCGCCCGCCCTCGGTCAGGGGGAGCAGGTCCGCGCCGCGGAGCGGGAGATCGCGCTCGAGCGCGACGACCAGGTCCTGCTGGTGACGCTGGGCGCGACCCGCATGGAGCGCCGCAGCAACGAGCCGCTGGGAGGAATCCTGGGCCGACTGGGCGGACCGGCGCACGAGGTCGAGGTCGTGGCTCAGCGGGTGGCCGAGGCGCTGATGGACACGGCGGCGCTCGCGCAGCCCGAGGGCTTCACGCTGCTCTTGCTGCGCAAGACCTAGCGCGCGCGCGGTGGCGGGGGAGCCGAGGAGCGAGGGGGGCGAGGGGCCGAGGTCCGAGGCGGAGAGGCCGGAGACCGAGTCCGAGACTCTCGTAACCGAGACTCCCGAAACCGAGACTCCCGAAACCGAGCCCGAGACTCCCGAGACCGAGTCCGAAGGCCCGACGACCGAGTCCGGGGGCCCGACGACCGAGTCCGAGAGTCCGACGACCGAGTCCGAGAGTCCGACGACCGAGTCCGAGGGCCCGACGACCGAGTCCGAGAGTCCGACGACCGAGTCCGAGTCCGAGACCGCTGGGACGCTTTCCCCGGCGCATGCGCCCGGGGAGGTGCTGGCGCGGGTCAGCGGGGTCGAGGTGCGGCGTTGGTGGAAGCCGCTCTGGATCGAGCCGCTCTCGTGGGAGGTCCTCCCCGGAGTGACGGGGCTGATCGGGCCAGCTGGGGCAGGGAAGACGACGCTGCTTCGGCTGCTGCTCGGGCTCGAGAAGGCGGCGGCGGGGAGCGTCGAGGTCCTCGGGCTGCGGCTGCCCGGCAAGGGCGCCGTCGCGCGGACTCGGGTCGGCTACGTGCCGCAGGACCTCGCCCTCTATCCGGGCATGAACGCGCTCCAGCTCTCGGAGCTGCACGGGGAGCTGCACGCGACCTGGCAGGCCGGCGAGCTCTACGCCAAGCTCGCGCGCTGGCACGTGCCGACCCGCGAGCCGGTCGAGCGCCTCGCGCCGCTCGCGCGCTCGCTCCTGGCCCTGGGGCTCGCCCTCAGCCATGCGCCGGCGCTGCTCCTGCTCGACCTGCCGACCGCCCTCGACGCCGCGGGGCGGACCTACCTCCTCGACGTGCTCGCGGCGGAGCGGGGTGAGCTGCCCGTGGTGATCGCCTCGGCCCGACCGCACGAGCTGGAGGGGCGCTGCGAGCGCCTGGCGCTGCTCGCGCGCGGACGGCTGCGGCGCTTCGCGTCCGCCGGCGACCTGGCGGCCGGCCTCGTGCGCTGCGAGCTCGCGGGGGACGCGCGCCCGGAGCTCCCGGCGGGGGTGACCTGCCTGCGGGCGGCCCCGGCGCCGACCGGCGCGCGCTGGTGGCTGAGCGGGAGCGCGGCGGGGATCGCGGGCGTGCGCGAGCTGGAGGGCGTGACCGAGGTCGCCTCGCCGAGCTTCGAAGAGGCCTACTTGGCGCGCCTGGCGGAGTGAAGCCTCACTCCGCCGCGAGGGCCTCCTCGAGGGTCTCGCGCAGCAGCCAGTAGTCGTCGTAGCCCATGTAGCCCGCGCTGCGGATCCCGTCCGCGTCGAGGACCAGGCGCACCTGCGGGTCGAGGGGGACGTCCTCGGGGTCTACGCCGAAGGTCTCGCCGACCTGCTCCCAGAGCTCGGCCGGCAGCATGTAGCCCGGCGTCAGGTAGAGGCCCATGCCCTCGACCTGACGCAGGTCGAGCACGATCCGCTCGGCCTCGTCGCGGGCGGCCTTCAGCCGCTCGATGATCGACTCGGGCGGGTCGGTGCCCTCGGGCGTCAGGACCAGGAAGCCCTCGCGCTGCTCCTCGTTCATGGCGCGCATTCTCGCTCGCGAGCCGGTGATTCCAACTCTCGTAACGTCACCCGGGTTACCAGCTTGGGACGGATCCAGGCCGCGCCATGCGCCTAAACCCAGTCCAGGCTTCAGGGCGCGTCGGCCGTCGGGGTGCAACTCCTCTCGGCAGAAACAGAGCACGAAACGAAGAACGAGGAGGAGCCATGACGACGAACACCCAGACCCCCCACCAGGCCAGCGCGAGCAAGAGCAAGATCGTGATCCGCTGCGAGTGCGGCGCGCGCGGCAAGGTCCCGGCGCGCTACGCGGGCCGCCGGATCGCCTGCTCGGGCTGCGGGGCCAAGCTGCGCGTCCCGCTCGGGCGCCCCGAGCCGCGCAGGTCGCGCAGCAGCGCCGAGCAGCGGATCGTGCGCAAGACCCGCTACCAGCGCGACCACGCCATGGAGGCGCACGTCGCCGCGATCGGGCTCTGGAACCGCGCCCTCGGCCTGTTGGGTCTGATCGGCGGCGGCCTGATGCTGGTAGGCGGCGTCGCGGTGGGCGGCCCGGTCCTGCTGATGGCGCTGGTCTACTGCGGGCTAGCGGCGGGGCTGTGGACCCTCGGCCACGGCCTGGTCCGCTTCAAGGGCTGGGCGCGAGCGCTGACCGGCGCCAGCGCCGGCCTGGCGCTCCTGATCGGCGCGGCCGGCGTGGCGCAGGGCTCTCACGGCCCCCTGGCCTTCCTGATCGGCGGCGGCTGGAACGCGGCGGTCCTGTGGGCGCTCTTCAGCCCCCGCGCGACCGAGGTCTTCAGCCCCGAGGCCGCCCGCGCCCGCGGCGACGAGCGGGCCCGCTACTGGACGAGCCCCTTCTGCTGGGCCCCCCTGCTCCTGGGCGTGCTGCTCTTCGCGCTGCGGACGCAGGTCTAGTCGACCCTGAACGGAGGGAGCTGTCGCAAGAGCGACAGCTCCCTCTCTATCGAGACAATGAACGGTGAAAACTAGAAAACTCGAAGAAGGCAGCTCCGCCGAGCAGCCACCGCGCTTTCCAGTTTTCGAGTTTTCCCCGTTCCATCTCAGGAACGCGAAGGAGC
>CALDQK010000691.1 GCA_937911525.1 uncultured bacterium | reverse complement strand
GCACGCCTACCTGCTCGTGCGCGGCGGCTACGCCTTCCCTCCCGAGGGCGTGGCCCTCGTCGGCAAGGCCAAGAAGCGGCGCCCGCCGGCCCGCGAGGTGGGCCGCCTCGAGGTGCCCCACATGCAGCCTCGCCCGCCGGTGCAGCTGCCCGAGCGCGACATGACCAAGCGGCGCCTGACGGGGCTCGACCGGCTCCTGCTGCGGGCGCCCTTCGTCCGCTCGGCGCCCCTGCGCGAGGCGACCGAGCCGCGCGTCGTGCGCCGCCTGCCCAAGGGCAAGCGGCGCCCGACCCCCGGCTTCGGCGAGCTGGACAAGGGCGCGCCGCAGGACCAGCGCGTGGGCTGGAAGCAGGTCGACGACCGCGACACCCGCTTCTGGTCGGCCCAGGTCCGCACCGACGCTGAGGGCCGCGCCACGGTCCGCTTCCCGATCGGCCACGAGGTCGCCCCGCTGGCGATCGAAGCCCAGGGCACGATCGGCGACGCCGGCGCGGCGGCCCGGGCCTCGATCGAGGTCCAGAGCGAGGTCGCGACCCGCTTCGAGCTGCCCGAGCGGCTGCGCCTCGGGGACCAGGTCGAGCTCTGGGTCGAGGTCGAGCCCCGCGACGGCCGCCAGCTGCCCTACTCGCTGACCCTCGAGCTGCCGCCCTGCCTGCGCTCGCTGGACCGGGTCCGGGTGGAGAAGGACCCCCGCCGCCACGGGGCCCGGACCAAGTTCCGCGTCGAGGCCGTGGCCGAGGCCGAGCTGACCGAGGCCCGCCTGGTCGTGGTCCGCGGGGCCTTCGTCGAGACCCACCGCCGCCCCCTGGTGGTCAGCTCGCCCCAGCCGGTGCTGAGCATCTCCACCAGCGGCCAGTCCAAGAGCGGCGTCGCGACCCACCTCACGATCCCGCGCGACGCCGTGCCGGGCTCGGTGGTCGCCCGCAGCACTGTCTCCCCGAGCGGGCTCGGGAGCGCGGTCGAGGGGCTGGACTCGCTCCTGCGCACGCCCCACGGCTGCTTCGAGCAGACGACCTCGAGCAACTACCCCAACCTCATGGTCCTCTCGGCCCTGCTCGAGCAGGGCGCCGACGCCGCGCTGCTCGAGCGCGCCTACGGGCTCGCGACAGCGGGCTTCGAGCGGATCAAGACCTTCCAGCACGAAGAGGGCGGGTTCTCGCTCTGGCAGGCGACGGACGCCAACGAGAAGGACCAGGAGCTGCGCTACACGGCCATGGCCGTGGCCCAGCTGGCCCACTACTCGCGGATCTTCCCCGGCAAGGGGCGCGTCGAGCTCCAGCGCGCGCTGGACTGGATCGACGCCCAGGGCCGCAAGGGCAAGAAGCTCGGCCGCGAGGAGCACCTGTTCACGGCCCTGGCTCTGGCTGAGGCCGACCTCCCCTGGAAGGAGCTGAAGCGGGCCACCGAGCTGCGCGCCAAGGGCCACTACCAGCAGGCGCTCCAGACCAACGTGCTGCTGGCCCTCGGCGAGCGGGTCCCCGCCAAGCAGCGCGAGCAGGCGCTGGCGGCCCTCGAGCGCAGCTTCGTGCGCATGATCGATCGCGAGGGAGGGGACGGCGGAGAGCAGGGGATCATGGGCAGCGTCGGCTTGCAGCTCCAGGTCGAGACGGCCGGCCTGATGTGCGCCGCCTTCCAGGAAGGCCAGCGCGTGGCCGCGGCGCGCAAGTGCCGCGACTACTTGCTCTCGCGCCGCCACTCCGGCGGCGGGTGGTATGGCACCCAGGCCACGGTCCAGGCCGTGCGCGCCCTCGCCGACTACGTCCCCAAGAAGCCGCAGGCCTTCGCGGTGACCTTCAACAGCCGCGGGATCAAGAAGCAGAAGGGGGCCGTGGCCGCCACGCGCCACCGACCGCTCGAGCTGAGCTCGGCGGTCCCGAGCGCGGAGCCGGGCAAGTCGCTCAGCATGACCCTCGCCTTCCGGAGCGAGGTCGAGGTCCCCTACTCGATCAGCTGCACCTATCGCGCCGCCCAGGCCCGCTCCTCGGCGAAGGCGCCCTATCGCCTCCTGGTCGACAGCCCGGCCCTGATCGACGTCGGCGGCGAGGCCGAGGCCCGGGTGCGGATCGAGCGCCGCCCCGGGACCAAGCTGCCTCAGGGGCAGGTCGTGGCGCGGATCGAGCTCCCCGGCGGGATGAAGATCGACGAGCAGAAGCTCTCCTTGGCGGGGGCCGGCGTCAGCCACCACGAGGTCGACCACGGCACGCTGGTGCTCTACTTCGAGCGCGGCCCCAGCGGGGGCAGCTTGACGGTCCCCGTGATCGGGGTCGAGCAGGGCCGCTACCGCGCCGGCCCCTCCTCGATCTACCCCTACTACGCCGAGGGCTACCAGGCCTACGCCCAGGCCCGCGCCCTGCGCGTGCTCCCGGCTGGTTCGTCGGAGGCGACGGGCACGGGGCCCGTGGGCCAGGCCAGCCAGGCCAGCCAGGCGACGGGCGCCGGCAACCGCTAGCGGCCAGCAGGGCTCACAGCCAGTGCTGAAAGACGAGCACCTGCCCGAGCGCGAACACCAGCGCCACCGCGGCCACCTTTCGGTCCAACCGATCGTCTCCTCGCCACGCCTCGAGTTGAGCCGAGCCCACGACGAACATCGCGGGCAGAAAGAAGGTGAAGATCCGCTCCAGCTCGAGGTGGAAGGGGGTGGCCCAGCAAGCGATCACCAGGCTACCCACGCCGCCCCACGCGAAGGCGCGAGGCATGGGTGCGAGGGAGGGCAAGCGGCGCAGCCCCAGCAGCGCAACCGCGCTGAGGGGCAACCCGCACCCCACCGCAAAAGAGAGCAGGTTTCCGCTCGAGACCACCACGTAGTAGAGCCAACTCCAGCTCGTGAGCCACTGCGCGCGGCTGGCGCTGTGGGACGCGGTCGTGGCGCGTGCGCAGGCGAACAGGTCGAAGCCCGTCGTGAGCTGGATGACGAGCAAGATCGAGCCGTAACAGCCGAGCGAGAGGAAGGCGACACGGACCACGCGCCGCAGCTCGGTTCCCCCCCAGCGCCAGGCGAGCAGCGAAATCAAGGCCAGCTGGAGCCCGAAGAACACCACGGTCAACGACAGGAAGCTGAACAGGACCATCAGCGCGCCGATCGCGAGCGACTCCCACCAGCCGCCCCCCGGCCCGCTCAGCACGCGAGCGAGGAGCCACAGGCAGGTGCACGCCAGCAGCCCTTGAATCGTGGTGGCGGCAGTCGAGGGGAGCGCGAGGCAGCACATGCTGGCGACGAGCAACGCGTGAACCGCGAGCGAGTCGGGCGCGCTGCCCAGCCGCTTCAGGAGGCCCCACAGCGGCAAGATCATCACGACCGCGCAGCCCCATATCAGCGCCAAGGGCAGCCACTCGGCGCCGAGGTCGAGCGAGAGCCGATACAGGAAGGGAAGGCCCGGTGGATAGTGCGCGGCGGCGGTGGGCAAGTCGGGGATCGCCCCTACGTAGTTCCGCAACAGGCCAAGCGGGTGGTCGAAGTGCTCAGCGAGCTCTCGGAAACGGAACAGGGATGTGCCGCGGAGCGAGCCCAGATCACCGAACTCGAAGCGAGCGGCGAAGAGGGAGCCCAGGATCGAGAGGTGGAGCGCCGCCACGAGTGCGCTCAGCCGACGACTCTCCGCGGCGTCGCGCACGATCAGCGCGACCAGGCAAGAGCCGCAGAAGAGGACAGCCAGACCCCCGCCGAGGCTCGCCAAGGCGCCCCGCCCATAGACGGGCGCGTGGTAGGTGGCCATGTTTCCGCGCAGGATCATGCCTGGGAAGTCCGAGACCCGCGCGTAGACCATCAGCCCCGCCGCGAAGCCAAGCAGCGTGAACTGCAAGCCCGCCACGAGAGCCTGGGGACCGCGCCAAGGTTGGGGATCTCGCCGCGCGCGCCAGGCTGCCCAGGCGCAGAAGCCCAGGGCCAGGGCCGCCTCGCAGACCCACGCCAGGCGACTCGTCGAGTTGTAGATGAAGCTGAGCCACAGGACCAGAAGGCCGATCCACAGCGCCACTTCATCCGTCTGCCATTTGGGGCGGCTGGCGAGCATTGGCCAAGTCTAGCCTAGGCCTCAGGCGGCCGATCGCGTCGCCCACAGAGGGATAGAGCGAAGCGGCCGGGCCGGGAGTGATAGACTGCGCCCCTCGCCTCGCGACCAGGAACCGAGCATGGCCGACGCCCCCACCGAGCTTGATCCGCAGCTCCAGATCCTGGGCGCGCTCCGCCAGCTGCGCGAGCGCGCCTACTGGACGGCCTTCGCCCACGGGCTCCTGCGGGCGGGCTTCTGGGGCTGCTTCGCCGCCCTGCCCCTGGCCCTGGCGCCGGGACCCCTGACGCCCGTCGCGCTCGCGCTGCTCGTCTCCGGCTTGGTGGTCGGGACCGCCCTCTGGGCTCAGCTCCGGGTCCCCAGCGACCTGGCCCTCGCCAAGGCCTACGACGACCGCCTCGGCCTCAAGGACCGCCTGAGCACCTCGCTGGACCTGATCGCGCGAGGGGACCCCCGCGAGGCCGTGCTGCGCTCGACCCTCCCGGCGCTCGAGACCTTCCAGCCCGAGGCGCTCTACCCGCTGCGAGTCCCCCGGGAGGGCAAGCTCCTGCCGCTGCCGCTCTTGATCCTGCTGGCCGCGTTGATCCTCCCCGGCGTGGCCCAGGAGGCCGTCGCGCGCGACCCGGCCCTGGCTGAGGCCCTCGCCGGCCAGGCCGAGCGGATCCGCCGCTTCGCCTCGCGGGAAGAGGGCGGTGAGGCGACCCCTGGGCAGCAGGAGCGCCGCCGCCGGCTCGAGGAGCTGGCTGAGGACCTGACGCGCAAGCCGCTGAGCAAGAAGGACGCCCTGGCCAAGTTCGCCGAGCTCCTCGACGAGCTGAAGAAGGAGCAGGAGCAGCTGAAGCTCGAGCAGGAGCGGCTCAAGCGGCGGGTCAAGAACTTCAAGCCGCGCCAGAAGGACAAGCAGCTCGTCGACGACGTGCACCGCGGCAACTACCAGGCCGCGGCCAACCGGATCAAGAAGATGATCGCGGACCTGCAGGAGAAGATCCGCAAGGCCAAGGAGAAGGGCAAGAAGGGCCTCGAGGAGCTGAAGAAGCTCGAGGAGGAGCTGAAGAAGCTCCAGGACGTCGAGGCCAAGCTGCTCCGGCTGATGGCGCTGCGCCGCCACATGGACGGCAACGCGGGTGTGCTCGACTTCCTCCAGCAGGTCGAGGGCGAGCTGGGCGAGCTCGACGACCCCGAGGTGATCGAGGGCGAGTTCAAGCGCCTCGGCAAGCTGCGTCCGCCAGGCCAGGGCCAGCAGCAGGGGAAGATCCGCAAGGTCAAGCGGCGCCTGGTGCGGCCGAACAACAAGGCGGGTCGTGGGACGACCGACGAGTGGCTGGGCAAGGAGGCGCGCCGCAGCGAAGGTCAGCGCGAGGAGCGCAAGCTCAAGGTGCGCGAGACCAAGGGTCAGAGCGCCTTCACCCAGACCCAGGTCGCCAACGACGGCAGCCGCTCGGGCGTCGAGGCCAAGAAGGTGATCGAGGCGAGCAAGCGCGCGGCCGAGGACACGATCCAGCGGCAGGACGTGCCGGCGGGGTATCGCGGCTATCTGCGGCGCTACTTCGAGGGGCTCCAGCCGGACGCGGAGTCCGAGTCGGGATCCCCTGCGGAGGCTCCGCCCCAGGGCCGCGAGTAGCCCCTGGTCTTGGTTCATTCAATCGTGAGGACCCTATGACGGACGCGGAGAGCGGGCCGAGCCCCGCCGAAGTGAAGGCCTTTCAGGAGGACTTCGTTCGCTTGCGGGACGAGATCGGCAAGGAGGTGGTCGGCTACTCCACGATCGTGGAGCGGGTGCTGACCTGCCTGTTCGCGGGCGGGCACGCCTTGCTCGAGGGCGTGCCGGGGCTGGGCAAGACCCTGCTGGTGCGGACCCTCTCGCGCGCGCTGGACGTCGCCTTCTCGCGGGTCCAGTTCAGCCCCGACCTGATGCCCGCCGATATCGTCGGGACCCAGGTGCTCGTGCTGGGCGACGACGGGGCCAAGGAGTTCCGCTTCCAGAAGGGACCCGTGTTCGCCAACGTCGTCCTCGCCGACGAGATCAACCGCGCCACGCCCAAGACCCAGGCCGCGCTGCTGGAGGCGATGCAGGAGCACAGCGTGACGGTCGGCGGGACGACGCACCGGCTCGAGGAGCCCTTCTTCGTGCTCGGGACCCAGAACCCGATCGACATGGAGGGGACCTACCCCCTGCCCGAGGCGCAGGTCGACCGCTTCCTGTTCAAGCTGATGGTCGGCTACCTCGACGAGGACGACCTGCTCGAGGTGATCGACCGCACGACCTCGCGGCGAACGATCGAGATCGAGCCCGTGCTGCGCCCCGAGCGGATCGAGGCCATGCGGGCCACCGTGCGCGCGGTGGCCGTGGCCGAGCACGTCAAGCGCTACGCGGTCCGCTTGGCCAAGGCGACGCACCCCGACAGCGAGCACGCGCCCGAGAGCGTGCGCCGCTACGTCAAGTTCGGCACCAGCCCGCGGGGGATCCTGACCCTGATCCTCGCCGGCAAGGTGCGCGCGCTGGTCGACGGGCGGGTGCACCTGAGCTGCGAGGACGTGCGCGAGGTGCTCAAGCCCGCCCTGCGGCACCGGGTGATCCTCAACTTCGAGGGCGAGGCCGAGGGCAAGCAGAGCGACGACCTGCTCGACGAGGTCCTGGCCAGCGTCGACGAAGCCGCCCTCGTCAAGAGCTGAGCGCGTGAGCGCCCTGGCAGATCCCCTCGCCTTCGACGCCGAGTTCCTGCGGCGGCTCGAGGTGCTCAACGTGGTCGCGCGCAAGATCCTGCAGGGGTCGCTGCGCGCGGACCGCAAGAGCATTCGCAAGGGGATCAGCGCCGAGTTCGCCGACCACCGCGCCTACGTGCCGGGCGACGACATTCGCCACGTCGACTGGCACCTCTTCGGCCGGCTCGAGGAGCTGTTCTTGAAGCTCTACCGCGAGGAGGAGAACCTCCACCTCAGCGTGCTGGTCGACGACTCGGCCTCGATGCGCTTCTCGCCCGGAGAGGGGCCCACGACCAAGCTGGTCTACGCGCTGCAGGTCGCGGCGGCGCTGAGCTATATCGGCCTCTCCAACATGGACGCCGTCAACCTGATCCCCTTCTCCTCGCGCCTGGGCGAGGGGCGCTGGCGGCTCAAGGGGCGCGCCCAGATCCACTCGCTCTTCGACACGCTGCGCGAGTGGCGCGAGCGGGCGGGCGGCGAGACCGACCTGGCCGCGGCCCTGACCGAGTTCGTCAAGCGCGAGCGCCGGCGCGGCGTGGTGGTCGTGCTCAGCGACTGCTTCGACCTCGACGGCTTCCGCGGCGGGCTCAAGAGCCTGCGCTACGCCAAGCACGAGGTCTACGTGCTCCAGCTCAGCGACCCCCTCGAGCGCGAGCCGCCGGTGCGCGGGGACCTGCGTCTGGTCGACGCCGAGACGGGGCAGGCGCGCGAGGTCAACGTGACCGACGAGCTGCGCGCCCGCTACCGCGAGGCCTACGAGGCCCTGTTCACGAGCGTCGAGCGCTTCTGCATTCAGAACGAGTACGGCTACTCGCGGGCCCCGACCGAGGTCGAGTTCGACGAGCTGGTGCTCACGATCCTCCGCCGCGGGGGGCTGGTCTCGTGACCGCCGCCCTGCTGGCGCTGAGCTTCGCCTCCCCCGCCTTCCTGGCGGCGGGCCTGCTCGCGCTGCCCCTGGTCGCGCTCTACCTGATCCGGGTCAAGCGGCGCGCGGTGACCGTCGGCTACCTGCGCCTGTGGGAGGACCTGCTCGTCGAGAGCCGCGCCCGCTCGCTCTTCGAGCGGCTCAAGCGCTGGGTCTCGCTCCTGGTCCAGCTCCTGATCCTGGGGCTGCTGGTGGCGGCGCTGCTCGAGCCCAGCCGCGAGGCCCGCGAGCGTGAGTCGCGCCAGACGCTGGTGCTGCTGGACGCCTCGGCCTCGATGCAGGTCCGCGAGGAGAGCGGCCAGACGCGCTTCGAGCTGGCCCTGGCCGAGGCGCGGCGCGAGGTCGCCGCGCGCCGGGGCGAGGACCAGCTGATGCTCGTCACGGTCTCGGACCGGGTCGAGGTGCTCAGCCCCTTCGAGCGGAGCGGGCTCCGCCTGCGCGAGGCGCTCGAGGGCGCGGCCCCGACCCAGCGCGCGCTGGCGCCCGCGCGGGCGCTGGCCTTCGCGCGCCAGGTCCTGGCCGACCAGCCCAACCCGCGCCTGCTGGTGCTCAGCGACGGGAGCGCGGGCGAGGTCGCCCAGGCCTGGGAGGCCTCTGCGCCCCGCGCGCAGGAGGGCGCTGCGGAGCAGGAGGAGCCGGCCAAGCAGGAGCCGAAGCAGAAGGAGCCGGAGTTCGAGCTGCGCTGCCTGGGCGAGACCGCGGCCAACGTCGGGATCACCCGCTTCGCCGCGCGCAAGAACACCTCGCTCGGGACCGACTACGTGCTGGCGGTGCTGCGCAACTTCGGCCCCGAGCAGCGGACCCTGCGCCTCGAGCTCTCGGTCGACGGCGAGGTCAAGCGCGTGCTGCCGCGGACCCTCGCTCCGGGCCAGGAGCTGAGCGAACGCTTTCAGCTGACCCTCCCCGAGGGCGGCACGCTGCGCCTGGCCCTCGCGCACGAAGGCGGCCAGCCCGACGCGCTCGCGAGCGACGACGTGGCCTACGCGATCGTCCGCCCGGCCCGCCTGCGCAAGGTCCTGCTCGTGTGCGAGCGCGAGGCGCAGCTCCTCCCCTTCCGCCTCGCCTTCGAGGCCATGCAAGAGGTCGTGGACCCGAGCTCGCAGGCCCTGACCCGGGCCGAGTACGAGGCGCTGCCGGCCGCCGAGCGCGCGGCCGACGTGACCCTCTGCGTGGGGCCGCTGCCCAAGGAGCTGCCCCCGCGCGGCAACCTGTTCCTGGTCGCGACCCCGCTCCCGCCCGGCGCCCCGGCCGAGCTCGGCGAGCTCGAGGCCCGCCCGACGGTGTTCGACTGGGAGCGCGGGCACGTGCTCAACCGCTACCTCAACTGGCGCGACCTGCCCCTGCCCGCCGCGGCGCCGCTGCAGCTCCAGCCCGAGGCCGAAGCCCTGGTCAGCAGCTACGAGGGGGCCCTGGTCGCCGCCTGGAGCCAGGGAGGGCGGCGCGTGATCCACGTCTCCTTCGACCTGACGGGGCGGCTCTTCCCCTTCCGGCTCGCCTTCCCGATCCTGCTCCGCAACGCGCTGGCCTGGTTCGAGCTGAGCGAGGACCTGCTCCTGCGCCCCAGCTACGCCCCGGGCGAGGTGATCGCTCCCCTCCGCTCGCTCCCCGGCGAGTCGGTCCAGGTCGAGTTCTTCCCGCCGGGGGCCAGCGAGCCGCGCCGCGAGGAGCTCCCCCTGCGCGAGGGGCGCTTCTACTTCAGCGAGACCGAGGCCCCGGGCCCGGTCGGCTTCACCCTCCCCAGCGGCGCGGTCCACGCCACCTGCGTCAACCTCTTCGCCCCCGGCGAGTCGGCCGTGGCGCCGACGCCCAGTGACTCCGCGGCGCCCGCCGCCGCGCGCGAGCGCAGCCTGCTCCCCAACGAGCTCTGGCCCCTGGCGGTGCTCCTGGCGCTGCTGGTCTACGCGCTCGAGTGGGGCAGCTACCACCGGAGGTGGACCGAGTGATCCAGCTCGAGCAACCCCTCTGGCTGCTGCTCCTGCTCGGCCTGCCCCTGCTCTGGCTGCCGCACCGCAAGAGCTACGCGGACCTCAGCGCCGAGCGCGCCCGCGCGGCGCTGGTGGCGCGAGCGCTGGCGCTCTCGCTCCTGGCCCTCGCGCTGGCGCGCCCTGTGGTCACCCTGCGCAGCCAAGAGCAGGTGCTGCTCTTCCTGGTCGACGTGTCCGAGAGCGTCCCCAGCGAGGCCCTCGAGGCGCGCTTCGCCGAGGTCGCCGCCCAGACCAAGGAGCTCTCGCGCGACCAGCGGGCGGGCCTGATCCTCTTCGCCCAGCGCCCGCGCCTGGTCGTGCCGCCGCGACGCGCCGCGCTGACCCTCGACGCCGCGCTGAAGCCGCTCCTGCTGCACGCCAGCGAGCGCGGGCGGCTGCGTCAGCGCAAGCAAGCGCTCGAGCGCGGCGAGCTGGACCCGGCCGCCCAGGGCGAGCTGGCTCAGGTGGAGGCCGACCTGGCCCGCGTCGAGCGCTGGCGCGAGGAGCTCGGCGTCGAAGCCACCGACCCGGCGGCCGCCTGCCGACTGGCCCGCGGCGCCCTGCCCCGCGGCGTGCGCCGGCGGCTGGTCTTGCTCAGCGACGGCAACGCCAACCGCGGCGACCTGCTCCAGGAGCTCGAGGCGCTCCGGCGCGAGGGGGTGCCCCTCGACGCGCTCCCCCTGCGCGCGCAGGCGACCTCCGCCGAGCTGATCGCCGAGGAGCTGCGCGTCCCCGCCGAGGCGCGCGTCCAGGCGCCCTTCGACCTCGAGGTCGTGGTCCAGGCCAGCGCCGCGACCAAGGCCCGGGTGCTCGTCTACCGGAACAAGTTCCAGGTCTCGACGCGCGAGGTGGAGCTGAAGGCGGGCCGCAACGTGCTCTCGGTGCCGCGCCTCCAGCTCGACGAGGGCTTCCACGAGTTCGAGGCGGTGGTCAGCCCCCTCGACGCCAAGCAGGACACGCGGATCGAGAACAACGTGGCCCGCGGGGCGGTCCGGGTCGAGGGCCGCCCCAAGGTCCTGATCGTGGAGCGCGAGCCGCGCGAGGCGCGCTACCTCGAGGACGCCCTGCGAGCCGAGGAGATCGAGGTCGAACTGCGCCCGCCCCAGGGCACGCCCAGCGAGCTGAACGACCTGCTCGGCTACGACGTGCTGGTGCTCTCCGACGTGCCGAGCGAGGTCATGGACCGGCGCCAAATGGAGCTGATCAAGCGCTACGTCAAGGAGCTAGGCGGCGGGCTGATCATGCTCGGCGGCGAGAAGAGCTTCGGCCTGGGCGGCTACTACCGGACGCCGATCGAGGAGGCGCTCCCGGTCAAGATGCCGATCCGCAAGAACGTCGAGAAGCCGAACCTGGCCCTGGCGCTCGTGATCGACAAGTCGGGCTCCATGGGCGGCGAGAAGATCCAGCTGGCCAAGGAGGCCGCGATCGCCTCGGCCGAGGTGCTCAAGGCCACCGACGAGTTCGGCGTGGTCGCCTTCGACAGCCTGGCCGAGTGGATCTGCCCGATCACGCCCGCGACCGAGCGCGACGCGATCGTGACGACCGTGGCCCGCCTCGAGCCGGGCGGCGGGACGAACATTTACCCCGGGCTCTACAAGGCCTACCAGGCGCTGCTCGACTCGCGCGCCAAGCTCAAGCACATCATTCTGCTCAGCGACGGGCAGACCACGGGCAGCGGCTACGAGGAGCTGGTCAGCCACATCGCCGCCGACTCGATCACGCTCTCGACGGTCGGGATCGGCGAGGGCGCCGACAAGGTGCTCCTGAGCAACCTGGCCGAGTGGGGCGGCGGCGAGAGCTACTTCACGAGCGACTTCTCGACGATCCCGCAGATCTTCACGCGCGAGACCCTGCGCGCGTCCAAGAGCATGCTGATCGAGGAGCCCTTCATGCCGCGCCTCGTCAAGCAGCACGCCGCGCTCAAGGGGCTCGACCCCGAGTCCTTCCCCTTCCTGCTCGGCTACGTGGCGACCCAGCCCAAGCGGACGGCGACCCAGGTCCTGGCGAGCGAATACGGCGACCCGATCCTGGCCGTGTGGAACTACGGCCTCGGCCGCGCGGCCGCCTGGACCAGCGACGCCAAGGCGCGCTGGGCCGGCGACTGGATCGCCTGGGAGGGCTTCAGCAAGCTCTGGGCGCAGCTGATCCGCAGCGTGATGGCCACCGGCGGCCAGTCGAACCTGCGCACCTCGAGCCAGGTCCAGATCGAGGACGGACGGGTGCGCGTCCAGCTGGACGTGCGCGGTCGGCAGGGCGAGTTCCGGGACGACGTCGAGCCCGAGCTGCTCTTGAGCACCGAGAAGGAGCGCCAGCCGCGCGCGGTCCCGGTCCGCCACACGGCCCCTGGCGTGTTCGAGGCGGAGTTCCCGCTCGAGGCCTACGGGGCCTTCCACCGGCTGATGCTCGCCCAGCGCAAGGGCGAGCAGCTGCTGGGGACCAAGGTCCTGGCCGTGACCGAGTCCTACTCGCCCGAGTTCCGCCGCAGCGGCCCCGACGAGGCGGCCCTGAAGCTCGCGGCCGAGCGCAGCGGCGGCCGCTACGACCCCTCGCCCGCCCAGCTGTGGCAGGTCGAGGGCCGGAGCGCCCCCAGCCCGCGCGACGCCTGGTGGTGGTGCGTGCTGGCGGCGGCCTTGCTGCTGGTGGTCGACGTCGGGATCCGGAGGACGGCGTAGTGGGCGACGCGATCTTCGCCGCGATCGAGACCTACGAGCGGCGCCAGGACCGCCCCTGGGGCCAGGGCGCCCTCGACGCGGGCACGGGCAAGCACTCGCTGCGCTGGCTCGCGGGGGTCAAGGCCTGCCCGCGCTGGACCGCGATCACGGCCTCGACCAGCATGGCCGCCCAGGCCGGCGGCGCGGTCACGCGCCGCCGCGACGACCGGCTGGTGGTCGGCAACTGGAAGGACCCGCGCCTGCTCGAGGGCGAGCGCTTCGACGTGGTCCTGGCCGACTACCTGCTCGGCGCC
>CALDQK010000690.1 GCA_937911525.1 uncultured bacterium | reverse complement strand
GCCCGCGACCCGGCCCCGCCGCTCGAGCAGCCGGCTGACGCGCAGCCCCGTGAAGAGCTCGGCGCCGGCCTTCAGCGCGCGCGGGACCCAGGACACGTTGGCCGAGCGCTTGGCGTCGGTCGGGCAGCCGTAGATGCAGGTCCCCTGTCCGTCGCAGCCTGGCGCGTTGCGCGGCAGCGGCCCGTGCTCCAGCCCGAGCGCCTCGGCCCCCCGCGCGACCAGGTCGGCCACCCGCCCCAGGTAGGGCCGCTCGCCGGGGGTGACCCCCAGCTCGGCCTCGACCTGCTCGACCCAGGGCCGGAAGGCCTCGGGCGCGAAGTCGCTCGGGAAGCCCGCCGCGCGCCACTCGCCCAGCACCGCGTCGGGGACCGCGAAGCAGGTCCCGGAGTTGATCGCCGTCGTCCCGCCCACCAGCTTGCCCAGCGGGATCGAGGTCAAGCTGTTGCCGAGGGCGAAGGTCAAGCCCCGCTGGACCCAGAGCCGCTGAGCCCGCTCCAGGGGCGCGCCCGAGAAGTCCTGGCGCAGGTGGTAGCGACCGGCCTCGAGCAGGGCGACCGCGCGCCCCTCCTCGGCCAGCTTGGCCGCGATCGCGGCCCCGCCCGCGCCCGTGCCGATCACGACCACCTCGGCCTCGAGCGCCTCGACCTCGAGCGCCTCGACCGGCGTGACCTGCTCCAGCCACGCCGGGTCGGGTTCGCGCACCTCGTGCTCGTAGCTGGGAGCGCCCACCGCGCCGAGGTAGTCCGGGCGCGCGAAGTGGACGGCCTTGAGCGGGGCCGCCGCCGCCTCGAGGAGCGCGGGCGGGGGCGCGAAGCGCTCGCGCCCCTCGGCCAGGGAGCGCCGCCGCGCGAGGGGCAGGCGCGCGAAGGAGCGTCCGTAGCGGAGGCGCGAGGCCAGGTCGAGGCCCTTGAGCGCCAGGCTGTGCCCCAGCTGCAGCCCCGCGGGCATGCGGCGCACGAAGTCCCGCCCCGCCCGCAAGGTGGCCTCGTCCGGCGCCGGGATTCGCTCGCCCGGGACGAGCACGGCCTCGGCCAGGGCGGCCCAGGTCGGGTCCACGTCGGCGGGCGCCCCCTCCTCCAGGCTGGCCTGGGCCAGGTCCGCCCGCGCGAAGCCGGCCCGCAGGCTCCAGGAGGCGAGGAAGGCCGGCAGCTCGCGCAGGTCGAAGCGCAGCGTCCCGCGCGCGAGGCGCTCGCCGCCCCGGGTCAGCTCGCCCTCGAGCTCGGTCCAGGAGCGCAGCGGCTGGCGCAGCCAGCGGATCGTCTTGGTGCCCTCGAAGCGGAGCGCCCGCTCGTGCTCGTCCTGGAAGCTCAGCTCGTAGCTCATCCGCCCCGCGCGGAAGGGGTCCACCACGATCCGCCCGCGCACCGGCGCGCGCTCGGCGTAGGGAGCCGCCTCGACCACCCCGCTCAGGCGGGCCTCGCCGGCGCGGAGGAAGGCGAGCAGGTCGCTGGCCTCGGCCTTGACCCGGAAGTCCATCGCGGTGCGCTGGCCGCGCTCGTCGACCAGCTCGCCCTGCATCGTCTCGAAGAAGGAGACCCCCATTCAGACCACCTCGTAGCGCGGGTCGGGGCGGAGTGAGAGCAGCTCGAGGGCGGCCCCGTGCTCGCTCACGCAGGTGAAGGCGTCCTCGTTGACCGGGTTCACCGCCAGCTCGGCCCGCGCCAGCTTGGAGTTCAGGCAATGGGCCAGCGAGCCGTCCGGGTTGTGGTAGCCGAGGCACACCACCTGGTCGGGCCGCGCGCTGAGCGTGATCCGGGCCGAGCCGGCGGGCCCGCGAAAGCGCGCGCTCCAGCGCAGGTCGCTCAGCTCGACCCGGTGGTTCCAGCGGTCCACGATCCGGTCGAAGCGATACTCCCGCTCGCCGCGGCGCACGACGAGGCCCGAGAGCAGCCAGGTCCGCCAAGGGCCGAGCTTGAGCCGGCCCGAGTAGCCCTCGGCCATGACCGTGGGCTGGCCCTCGGCGTCGGCGAACACGACCTGACCCCAGGCGTACTCGTAGGGGTGCGCGGGCCCCCAGTTGTGGCCGAAGGAGCCGAGCCAGTCGCGCACCTCGAGCTCCTCGTCGCCGAAGCGCAGCCGCCCGCTGACCCGACAGGTGGGCGCCGGGGTCAGCAGCTTGTTCTTGGGCAGGCGGGCCTCGATCAGGCCGCGGCTCGGCAGGAGGCAGAGCGGCGGCGAGAGGGGCGAGTCGACCGGCTCCCAGCGCAGGTCCCAGCTCGCCGCGGGCTCGCTCAGCGAGCCTCGCAGCGCGCCCCCGCTCGAGCGGGCCTCGTAGCGGCAGGGCCCGACCTCGAGCTCCAGCCCCTCGGCCTCGCCGAAGCGGGCTTCCTCGAGCGGGAAGCTCTGCTTGCCCGCGAGCACGGGCTGCGCGCTCCCCGCGGCGAAGCGGATCAACCACACCTCGGCCAGGTCGGGCCCGTCGGGCCGGCGCAGGACGGTCCCCTTCAGCCACAGCGCCCGCGGGCCGCGCGGGTCGTTGGCCCGCCAGAACCAGCTCTCGACCCAGCCGCGCGCGGCGCGCGCGCCCTGAGCGCGGGGCGCGGTGTCCGCGACGAAGGTGTCCAGCAGCGCCGCGCTCATGCCGCCTCCCCCAGGGCCCGCTGGCCGTAGCGCCGCAGGGCGGCCGCCGCGGCCTCGCCCTCTCCGACGGCGATCGCGAGCACCGCGGCGCGGTGATCGTCGAGGGGGAACTCGTGGTAGAGGTGCTCGAAGAGCGCCAGGTTGTGGTCGTAGACGGCGCGCATCGGCCGGACCAGGAAGCCCAGCACGCGGTTGCCGCTCAGCTCGACCAGGGCCGCGAAGAAGGCCCAGTCGAGCTCCTGGCGCGCGCGCGCGTCCTCGGCGGCGGCGAGCTCTCCGAGGAGCCCCTCGAGGCGGGCCACGCCCTCGGGCTCGCGCCGCTTGGCCGCCAGCCCCGCCGTCCAGGCCAGCAGCTCCACCCGCAGCTCGAGCAGGTCCGAGAGCAAGCCGAGGTCGACCTCGCCTTCGGGCGCGATCAGGTGCGGCAGGAGCGAGAGCCCGGCGCTCTGAAGGAAGTCGCGGACCCGCGTCTTCCCCCCGTGACGGGTCTCGAGCAGCCCCTGCGCGTCCAGGCGCTTGAGCGCCTCGCGCAGGGTCGAGCGGTTGACCGCGAACTGCTCGGCCAGCGAGCGCTCGGAGGGCAACGTGTCGCCTGGCTGGTAGCGCCCGCCCAGGATCGCGTCGCGAATCCGGGCCGCGATCAGCTCGGGCGCCTTGAGGCGTCGGAGGGGCTCGAAGGCCAAGGCAAGCTCCTGGTCCAGTGGTTGGACCAGTTGTCGCAAGTCATTGGCGTCAAGTCAAGAAGAGGGAGCTGGAACCCGCGGACAGGCGTTTCGTATCCGCTGACCCACCCCCCTGAGGGGGTGGCAATCTCCGCTCCCTTCTCGCAAGCTCAGCAGCTTCATGCCTTGGTCCCACTGCGACGTGCCCTTCATTCTCGACACCGAGAATTGCCCCAAGTGCGGCTTCACCAAGGCCGAGTGGACGGTCGAGTTCGAGGCCACCCGCCAGTTCGTTCTGCCTCGGCGCAAGAAGGGCCCCGTGTTCGGGCTGCCCGAGGATCTGGAGCTGATCTTTGGCCCGCCAGCCTTCGGGCTCAGGGTGGACGAGGACGAAGTCCCGCCCGGGCCGCCGGCCTTCGGCATGGGCCAGGACGAGGACGACAGCGCGAGCAAGGACCCGCCGGCCTTCGGGCTGAAGGACGATCCAGACGCCGCGCGAAACCACGAGCCACCGAGCTTCGGCATGGCCAAAGACGAGACCTCCGCCCAGAGCCACGGCCCGCCGGCCTTCGGGCTCGCTCAGGACTCGACCCGACCCGAGCACGACGCCGCGCCGGCCTACAGGCAAGCCTGAGATGCCGATCCGGCTTCGACTCCGCGCTCAGCGCGTTCGCACCAACACCCGCTCAAGCACCTCAGCGCCTGAAGGAGCTGCTCATGCCGACACTCCCTGAAGTCCGCACGGAAGACAACCCGGTTGATCTGGTGGTCAACCTGGCCAACACCCAGTGGGCCGGCAAGAACCCGTGCAAGATCTCCTACAAGGTCGACGGCAAGGAGATCTTGAAGGACGAGATCACGCTCTCGGGCGACAAGGGCACGTCCGTGAAGAAGTTGCCCAAACAGACCGGCAACTTCCCGCTGACCTACGAGGTGACCTGCGAGATCGAGGTCGGCGGCGAGAAGGTCTCCCCCTCGCCGAGCTTCGCGGCGCGCGCCGGCAGTATCACGGTCTGCGCGGTGGACGAGGAAGGCTACGACGGCGCCTTCGACGGCATGGGGCTGCCCTACGCCTACTTCCAAATGCAGGGAGTCGAGGGCCGCTTCATGCTGGGGGCGATGGACGGGCTCCACGAGTTCAAGATCCTCGGCTCTCACCCCGAGACGCTCGTCGTCCAGTGGGACAAGCCCTACGTCGTCGACTCCTGGGAAGAGGGCAGCGACATCGAGGGCCGCACGCGCAAGGCCAAGCTCAAGAAGGCCAAGATCAAGCCCAAGATCGTCAAGCCCGCCCCGGGCAATGACGAGATCAAGGCCTACGTGAACCTCCCCTCCGGCACGGGGGACACGCACGGGAGGGTGCTCGAGATCGACGTCACGGCCGAGGACGGGGCGGACCAGACCTACTACATCAAGGTCACGGCGGGCGACGAGAACGCCCAGCACGACGACGCCAAGAACACGGGGCTGATGTCCTCGGGGATCACTGGGTTCAACAGCAGCGGAAAGGTCACCAAGGGGAGCAAGAAGCTCAACAGCAAGGGCGAGGGCTCCTTCTCAGTGAACCTTGGCCACTGCGGCGGCGACTTGTTCACCATCGAGGTCGGCGGCACCGACGCCTGCCAGGACCACAAGCTGGTGCTGCGGACCTGGCGGCGGGTCTACGTGCAGCTCTCGATCCCGACCGGAATGGAGACCCCGCCCCTGAACCGGGTGGAGGACGCCTTCAAGGACGGCTTCGTCGAGATCGACTGGTACAAGAAGGTCACCTTCGACAAGACCACGCACAGCGGGCTGGCCAAACACTTCTATGAGGGTGGTCGCTTCTATGCCTGGCTGGAGGACAAGGACTTCCTGCTCGTCAAGGCGCAGACCATCGACGAGGTCCACAACGCCCTCTTCGAGCCCTCGCCGATCGCGCCCAAGCTCTCCCTCTCGGTCGTCGCCTGCCACTGCATGTGGTGGGGGGAGTCCAAGAAGGAGCGGGAGTACAAGTTCGAGGCGTTCGCGGACGCCCACGAAGGCACCTGGCACGACGGGAGCGGGCCCTGGAAGTGGGTCGACGTCAAGCCCACGCTCCCCTTCCCGACCCACCGGCTCAACGGCGACCACGCCGTGCAAGAGCCGACCTGGTTCGGCAAGGACAGCGAGTACCAGTGGCTGCTTCCCCAGAGCAACGTGTGGGTCAAGACCAAGACCGAGTTCGGGATCGACGAGGTGGCCTATCGGATCGCGATTCCGGACGAGGCCGTGGCCGAGCTGGCTCAAGAAGGGCGCTGGATCAAGGTCGCGGTCTACGAGTACCACATGGAGGAGGCAGGAGGGACGAGCAAGGGCAACTTCGTCACCCAGCCCGTCAACTACAGCCTCAGCGACAAGTTCAAGGACAAGCGCAATCAGATCTTCCTGGACAACCTCGCCCACGAGATCGGGCACTCGGTCATGATGGTCGGCTACCCCGACCACGGGCTCCCGAGCGGCGCGAAGGAGCATGACCGCAAGTATCCCAAGGGCGACGCCGACCAGCTCGCGAGCCACCTCGGACCGCACTGCGCGACGGGCCTCGGCGACCCGGACTTCCAGGAGATCTTCACGACCCCTTCCCGAATCGAGGACCGTACGGAGTGCAAGTGCATCATGTATGGCGAGGAGGGGGAGCACAAGAACGGCAAGTTCTGCCCCGAGTGTGTGCGCGTACTCAAGCTGATCAAGATGGAAGACCTCACATGAGCAACGGACGTTTGAAGCTCGACGACGCGGACTTTTGGACCGACGCCGAGCGCACCCGCCCTGAGATCACCCTCGAGCTGCGCCAGAGCGAGTTCAAGGGGGTGATCCTCGACGGACCCCGCGAGGTCTCACTCGCCGAGCGCGAGACCTGTCCGCTCGCGGGCTGGTGGGCCTGCGACGGCTACACCGACAGCGTCCTGAGGATGCCCGATGCGCTGACGGTCTTTAGCCTCGACCAGCGCAGCCACAAGCTGCGCCGCGGAGTCCCGCTTTGCCTGGGCTCCCGTCCCAAGCGGGCGGACGTCCCCAAGCTGAGCCGCGCAGAGCTCGAGCGCATGACCACGCGCGAGATGTTCGGCTTCGACCTGCGCCAGGCGGTCGACCTGCCCTGGAAAGGCGGGACCCAGGTCGTGGCGGCCGTCGTGCGCGAGCACCTCTCGGAGGTCCTGACCATCGAGCTCAACGCCTCGGGCGCGGGCGGCTACGACGACCCCGCCGTGGCCGAGTTCCTCGCCGCTCAGGAGCAGGGCGCGATCCCCAACCCACCCCCGGTCTCGCCCCCGGCGGCGGCCCCTGCCAACGCGCTCGAGGCGGATCCGCCCGAGGCGATCCCCAACTACCGTGAGGCCGAGGGCTCGCCCGAGGTCCCGGCCGAGGCCGGGGTGGCGCTCGCGGCCGAGCGGGTGATCGTCGCCAAGGCAGGGGTCAGCGCGGTGTTGCGCGGGAGCTTCCGCTTGCCAGCCGCCAAGCAGGAGCGGAAGCGGCCCGACCCGGAGACCGAGGAGACGCCCGAACTCGGCGACGCCGAGGCCACCGCGATCGTGCCCATCCACTTGATCGTCACCGGCAGCGCCGACCCCAACGCGCGCGTCATGACCCTCCGGGTCCCCTCCACCGACGCGTTCGACCTCGAGGCCGAAGCGGTCGAGGTCACCGGGCACTTCAACGTCGACCTCTTCGCGGAGGGCGTCGTGACCAGGTTCCCGCAGACCTACTTCATTTACGTCGCCGCCGGGTCGACCATCAGCGGCCCCACCCCCGTGGCGGTCCTGAGCGAGGAGTCGCTCCCCTACCACGAGGCCGCGAGCTAGACCCAGACCTAGGTTCGGCTAGGAGAGGAAGGCGTCCCGCAGCCGCGGGGCGAGGCGCTCCGCCTCTTCGGCGCTGAGCCCCTGGGCAGAGATCAGGGCTGCCAGCGTCGCTCCGGCCGCTCGGATCGCGGCGGCCCGCACGGACTCGCCGCCCCCGCTCGTCGCGCCCCCGCTCGTCGCGCGCTGGGGCCGCGAGGCGGGCGCGGTCAGGCCCTTGGCTTGGATCACCTCGCGCATCTTGGCCAGCGTCGAGGAGCGAGGCTGGCTCTTGCCGCTCTCCCACTGGTAAATGCTGCCGGGGCTGACGCCGAGCTCCTTGGCCAGCGCCTTGCGGCTCAGGCCGCGCTCGGCGCGCCAGGCTTGGAAGCGCTCCGCGTCGAAGGCCGCGCTCTCCTCAGCGCCTGCGCCTGCGCCCGGCCCCTCGACGAGCTCGGCCAGCTTGCGCTGGTTGACCTCGCTCGGGAAGCGGCGACCCGCCTTCCAGGAGGAGACCAGACCGGCCGAGACGCCGAGCTCCTGGGCGAGCGCCCCGTGCGTCGTGCGCGTCCGCTCGAGCCAGCCCAGGAAGGCGTCCTTGCTCAAGTAGACCCACTCGCCCAGCCGCTTGCCTTGCTTTCCGCGCTTCGCTGACCTTGCCATGCACCCCAATCCTGCGACCCATCACCGCTGACAAGGGAACATGTCCGTCTACTACAAGCCAGACACAGACAAACTTTGTTGGCTAAGGGCCAGCGACGACGACGCGGTAGCCGTAGTCCATCTCCTCCCGCGCGAGCAGCTCGCCGTGTCGCTCCCGCCAGCGCCCGCTCGCGAGGTCGGCGCGGAGGCGCTCGACGGCGGCTGGGTCGTCGGGGACGCGGGCCAGGGTCGAGATCGCGCCGCGCACGCCGGAGTCGAGGTAGGCCTCGGGCCGACGCCAGTAGGCGCACAGGAAGCCGTCCCGGCAGTCCCAGGGGATCTGGACCGCGCGCACCCGCAGGGGGCCGAGCTCGGCCTCGAGCTGCTCGAGGCTGGGGAAGAGGTGCTCGTCGGCGGCGCGGACCTCGGGGAAGTAGTCGTCCAGCCAGAAGCGCTGCGGGTAGCCGACCCAGGTCAAGAACACCTGGCGCCGCGAGACCCGGCGCGCCTCGCGCAGCCCCGCGACCTGATCGCTCCAGTGGTGGAGCGTGAGCACCCCTAGCGCCGCGTCGAAGGCGCCGTCAGCACAGGGGATCGCCTCGACCCGGGCCTGGACCACGGGCGCCGCGTCCGGCGGCCGCTGCGCGATCATGGTGGCCGAGAGCTCGAGGGCCAGCACCCGCCGCGAGCTCGGCTCGTAGCTGCCCGCGCCCGCGCCGAGGTTGATCACGCTCTCGGCGTCACCCAGCCCCTCGGCCAGCAGGGCCGCGATCCGCGGGTCCGGCTGGCGGAAGCGCCGGTAGCCCTGCCCGATCGAGTCGTAGAGCTGGCTCACTGAGCAGCCGAGCCCTCCTCGTCGGCGGCGCGCAGCTCCAGGTACGTGTCTTCCCACACCCGCAGCAGGTCCACGACCTCGCGCCGGAGCAGCTCCGGGCCGAGCCCGCCCTCGCCGAAGCGCTCGCGCAGGCGGCGGAACAGGCTCTCCTCGGCCTCCGCCTGGAGCGGCTGGGGGTGCAGCCCGCAGTAGAGGTGGCGCCCCTCGTGCTCGGTCACGCGCGCGCACACGAACCAGCCCACCTCGCAGCCGTAGGTCATGACCGTCTCGTGCACGGTCCGCTTCTCGGCGCGCAGCCGATCGAGCAGCAGCACGCGCTCGCCCTCGACGACCTCGAGCACCTCCCACACCGAGGTGCAGCTCTGCTGCTCGGCCTCGAGCCAGGCCCGCTCCTCCGGGCTGAAGGCTTCGCCCCGCTCGCCGAGCGCCCAGTCGAGGATCCGTCGTCCATCGGGGAGGGTCCCCTCGTAGGCCAGGATCCCCAGGTGGTAGCTGGCGTAGTCGGCCTCGACGAAGGCGCCCGGGAGCTGGCTCAGCCAGTCGACCCCCAGCTGCATCCCGTGCTCCTCGTCGCAGAGGTCGAGCACCCGCCGGACGTGCTCGCTGTGGCGCACGTAGTCGGGCGAGGGGCACTCGGGCGCCAGGTCCGCGCTCGTGGGCTGATCCCGCAGGGGCGGCCGCCAGGTCAGGTCCCCGACGCCGGGGAAGGGGATCGAGGCGGACATCGTGGTCGTGGTCGTCGGCGGCGCGGCGCCGGGCGCCAGACAGCAGCGCTTGGCCTTCTTGCCGCTCCCGCAGGGGCAGGGGTCGTTGCGCCCCGCCTTGTCCTTCTTGCCCGCCATGCACACCTCTCGCCTCTATTTCTAGCGCAGGGGGGACGCCCTCGCAGGACCGTGGTGTCAGGCCCCGCCCGACGCTATCGTTGAGGGCCATGACGCGCTCCCTCGCCCTGGCTTGCTCCATCACGCTCGCCCTGTGCGGGCTCGCCGCCGCGAACCCGCCCCCGCGCAGCATGGAGTTCCGCAAGCAGCCCAAGCAGACCTGGACCCAGCGCGGGGTCTACTTCTTCGACGGCCCCTACAAGAGCCAGCTGGCGGGGCTCGGCAAGCGGGGCGACTACGCGAGCAACTACCTCGCCCTCGACGACGGGCGCAGCCGCGCGACCTGGGACCCCCACGCGCGCAAGATCGTGATCCGAAACACCCACAGCTACGACGAGGAGACCCAGGTCGCCGACGTGCTGGTCAGCGGCTACGGCAAGACCACGGCGGGCGACTGGGTGCCCCTGGGGATCCACCTGCGGGTGTTCAAGGAGGACGAGGAGTTCGAGCCGCTGATCCACGCCCACGTCGTGGTCGAGGAGGGGCTGGTCCAGGCCGACTTCCTCTCGCTGCAGGTGATCCTCGACGACGGCAAGACGCGGACCGTGGCCTTCACCAAGACCATGGGCGTCAAGGCGGCCAAGGACCCCTTCGCCGAGAGCACCCTGGCCAAGGTGATCGGGCTCAAGGCGGTCAACAACCTCGAGGGGAAGCAGGTCGACATCTCCCGCTACGGGGCCAAGCTCGCCGACGGCTCGGTCGGGATCGGCCGCAGCTTCCTCAGCAAGCTCGTCCTGCGCGCGCAGCTGATCAGCCTCGAAGGGAGCAAGCGGCTCAAGCGCGGCGAGACCCTGGCGCAGGTCCTGGCCAGCGGCGCCCATGAGCTGCGCTTGACCGCGCTCTCGAGCCTGCTGCCGCGCGAGAAGGTCGCCCGCGACATCTTCCTGCTCGGCCTCGACGACCTGCCGCTGCTCCGCAAGACGGTCCGCGAGGGCCTCCTCGACGGCGAGACGCTGGCCTTCTCCTTCAAGCGCGGCAAGGGCGAGATCAAGCTCGGCCAGGAGCGAGCCGAGGTCGACGACGCGGCCGAGATCGTGCGCCGCTACCTGGAGTTCGACTTCCTGGGCGCGATCGTGCGCCACCAAATGGAGCTCCGCCTCAGGGGCGAGCTCGATTAGCGCGGGCAGCGCAGGCGCGAGGTGCCACGCCCCCCCGCTCTGGTAGCTTGCGGCGCTCAATGAGCGCCGCCCCTACCCTGCTCCTGGCCGCCACCTTGGCGCTGGCCTCCCTGGCCGGCGGCCCCGCCTGGGCCGAAGAGGAGGAGCGCCGCGAGCCCGGGCTCGCGATCCACCTGCCTGGGAGCAGCGGCCTGCTCGGGACGGGGAGCATGGTCGACGGGGAGCTGCCCTCGCCCCTGTTCGGCGAGCCGAGCCCGAGCCTCCGCGGCTACTCCGCGCGCTTCACGCTCCGCTACGCCTCCGACCTCCGCCAGCGCGATCTGCTCGGCTCCCGCGAGACGCGCCGCCTGCGCGAGGTGCGCCACGAGCTGACCGCCTTCCACGGCTTGACGGTCCACGGCCTGGACCTGGCCTTCGGCCTGCCCTACGCCTGGAACCTCGATCGGGCTCGCGTCGCGGGCGGCAGCCGCCTCCCCGGCGACGATCGAGACGGGGTCGGTCGCGTGGTCGTCGCCGCCAAGGTCGGGGCCCGGATCCCCAACTTCGTGGTCGGCAAGTGGGCGATCGCCGGCCTGAGCGCCTACGGGATCGGGCGCTTCCCCAGCAGCGCGCGGGCCCGCGACGAGCTGGCCGAGCTCGAGGCCGGCCTGGCGCTGATCGGCCCCTTCGGTCACGCGCTGCGCTACCACGGCAACCTGGCGCTCAAGCAGCGCTCGGGCGGACACTCGAGCCTCGTGTTCCGGATCGGCGGCTCGTGCCTGCCCCTCAGCGGAGAGGACCTCTCCTTCCGCTTCTACGGCCACTTCGCCGGCGAGGACCACGAGGGCGGCGCCGGGCTCGACCTCGACTTCGAGATCGGCGGGCAGCTGCTGCTCTTCGGGCTGGTGACGGTGGACGTGGACCTCTCGCTGGGCGTGCTCGACGGTCGCTACCTCGAGCGCCCGCTGCGCCGCCGGCTGGAGGGCTTCGCCCCGACCCGCGTCGACCCCGGCGAAGCCTGGACCCTGACCTTCGGGGTGGGGGTCGTGCTGTGAGGGCGCCCCTCCTGCTCGCGCTCGCGCTGCTGAGCGGCTGCGCGGCGGCCAGCCCGCCCGACCTGGCCGAGGACCGCCGTCTTCAGGCCGTGCTCGGCGAGGGCAGGCTCGCGGTCGAGGGTCCGCTCGCGCTCGCTCCGCCGCGCCTCCTGCGCCCCTCGCTCGCCGAGGGGGCGGCGGTCGACAGCGGCGGGACCTTCTGGCCCCTGGAGCTGCCCTCCGCCTTCGCGCGCGAGCTCGAGCAGGTGCTGCACGAGGGGAGCGGCTTCGACGTCACTCTGGACGCGACGACGCCGCCGGAGGCCTCCCGCCTGGAGCTGTGCGTCACCCGCTACCGCGCGCGCCTGGTCGAGTGCGGCCCCGGCTCGGCGATCGCGCCGGTGGGCTTCCTGCTCCCGCACCTGGCCAGCTTCTACAACGCGCCCGACGAGCACTACCTGGTCGACTACGAGCTCGAGGCGACCTTCCGCCACCCGCAGCGCCCCGCGCGCCGGGCCACGCTGCGCGGGAGCAAGACCCTCGCGTTGACCGACTTCCAGCGCGGCTGGACCCTCTTCTCCCACTGGCCCGTCCAGAAGAGCAACCTGGGCGCAGCCGACTGGCCCACGGCCTGGGCGACCTACGGCGAGAACGTGCTTGAGCAGGTCGAGCCCTTCGCCCGCCGTGAGCTCCTGATCGAACTGCTCCGCTTCGTGCGGGGCTGCGCGCGCGAGCTGCGGCGCCCGCGCCACACCCAGGCGGTCCTGGTCGGCCTCGGCGCGGGGCAGCAGGAGGCGCGCGCCCTCGCGAACGAGCTGAAGCGCGTGGCCGGTGTCGAGTCGCTCCTGGGCGACGCCGCCGGCGCCGACGCCTTGCAGGGCGCCCTCTGGCGCCGGGTCGACGAGCTCGCCCCGGGCGACCTGCTGGTGCTCTGGGTCAGCGGCCCGGGCTCTGGCGCGGCCCTCCCCTGCGCAGACCGTGAGCTGGCCTGGGACCGCCTGCTCGAGCCGCTGCGCGCGGCGACCCGCC